>JAAFIU010000289.1 GCA_013298805.1 Cytophagales bacterium
AATGGCGGGTAGTATCGGCAAAATTGAAGCCGTTGAAATGGTTGACCAAAACCCGATTGGGAAGTCCTCACGTTCAAATCCTGTTACGTATGTGAAGGCTTATGACCAAATTCGTTTGTTGTATTCTGAACAACCCGTTGCTAAATCAAGAGGGTATAAACCTGCTCATTTTTCATTTAATGTGGAGGGTGGACGCTGCGAAACTTGTCAGGGTGAAGGTTTTGTAACCATAGAAATGCAGTTCATGGCAGACGTAAAACTTAAATGTGAATCTTGCGGAGGAAAGCGTTTTAAACAAGAGATTTTAGACGTAAAATATCACGAAAATGACATTGCGGATATTTTGGATATGACGGTGGATGATGCCATTGATTTATTCAAAAAAGACCAACCGAAATTAGTGGAAAAACTGTTGCCTTTGCAAGAAGTTGGTTTGGGTTACGTGAAATTAGGGCAATCGTCTAATTCACTGTCGGGAGGAGAGGCACAAAGGGTAAAATTGGCGAGTTTCTTGGGTAAAGGAAATCCAAATAAAGGGAAAACGCTATTCATTTTTGACGAACCGACAACTGGTTTACATTTTCACGATATTAAAAAACTCTTGAAAGCCATCAATGCTTTGGTAGAACAGGGAGATTCGGTCATTATTATTGAACATAATATGGAAGTCATCAAATCGGCAGATCATATTATTGACATCGGTCCAGAAGGTGGCGATAAAGGTGGTTATATTACCTTTGAAGGTACTCCAGAAGCGATGGTAAAAATTGAAGGAAATTATACGGCTGATTTTTTGAAGGGGAAAGTGTAGGATTGTGGATTTATGGCACGCCGATAACGCAGATGTAAAACAACGCTGATTTAAGGGATTTTATAAAATTATTCACTAAAGAAGCTGTTTTAATGTAGTTTCAGAAGAGACTTTTTATTCGTCGATGAGGTTACACAGAGAACCACAAAGAAAAAATTGAGTATCACAGAGAAAAACCTCTTGACTTTCTCTGTGGTACTCTTTTTCAACTCTGTGGTTCTCTGTGTAACCTCATTCTCTCAATTCTATTTTCAAACGGCTTCTAAGAAAAATCCTTTAAATCAGCGTTCCATGAGTTATTTATTCCAAACCCCTCAAAATCCCCAATTCCAAACCTCTCAATTCTGCTAATCCACGTAAGCGACCAATGGCTGTATAACCTGGATTGGTGCGTTTTTCGGGATTAAGGTCGTCCAACATTCTGTGTCCGTGGTCGGGGCGGAATGGCAAACGATAATCTTTTCTACCCGCTTCAATTCTGCTTTTTTGTTCCAAAACCAAAGCTCTCATTACGCCATACATATCTACATCACCGTCTAAGTGGTCAGCCTCATGGAAATTACCTTCTGCATCTCTTTTCGTAGCTCTTAAATGCACGAAATTGATTCGATTCCCCATACGTTCAACCATACCTACTAAATCATTATCGGGACGCACGCCGTAACTTCCTGTACAGAAGCACAACCCGTTATTTGGACTTTCATAGGCTTGTAAAATTTGTTGAGCGTCAGATTCTGTACTAACCACACGTGGAAGTCCTAAAATCGGATATGGAGGGTCGTCGGGATGAATGGCTAAATTGATGCCTGCTTCTTCGGCAATTGGCGTGATTTCACGGAGGAAATCGTAAAGATTATTTCTTAATTCGTTATCGCCTACTTCATCGTAAGTTTTCAAAACTTTAGCAAATTCTTCTACCGTAAAACTTTCTTCACTTCCTGGTAATCCCGCAATAATATTACGAATCAATTTGTCCTTTTGTACCTGCGAAGCCTTCGAGAACCATTCACTTGCTTTTGCTAACTGTGCTTCAGTATAATTGGCTTCGGCATTTGGTCTTTTCAAGATATGAACTTCAAAAGCGGCAAACTCTGTGGCCTCAAAACGAAGTGCGGTTGAGCCATCGGGTAAAGGAAAGTCCAAATCAGTACGAGTCCAGTCGAGAACGGGCATGAAATTATAACAAACGGTGTCAATACCGACTTTTCCTAAGTTGATAATTGATTGTTTGTAATTCTCGATATACTGACGATAATTTCCCGAGCGTTTTTTGATGTCTTCGTGAACAGGTACGCTTTCTACGACTGAAAAATTTAGTCCTGCCGCCTCGATTTCAGCTTTACGATTTTGTATCTCATCAATACCCCAAATAACACCGTTAGGAAGGTGGTGAAGGGCTGTCACAATTCCTGTTGCTCCTGCCTGACGAATATGAGCTAATGGCACTGGGTCTTTCGTCCCAAACCAACGAAAAGTTTGTTCTAAGGGCATATCTGTAATTTATTACTTGTTTTATTTTTATAAAAGAGATTTTTCTCTGGTTTTTACCCAAAAACTTAAAAAATTATTGATGATAGACACAAAAAAGCACAATTTTTACTTTGAAAAATAGTAGATTTGAAAACAATTCTAATCAATTATCCCTAAATTTTAATTTTCATGACACAAAATTCAACAAAAAGTAATCAATCAGCCTTATACACTCTAATGACCGTATGGTTTTTTTGGAGTTTTGTGGCGGCATCAAACGGGATATTAATACCCTTGTTTAAAGAGAAATTTGCCCTAAGTCAAACACAAGCTCAGTTGGTTGATTTTGCTTTTTATGCGGCATATTTTATTGGTTCGGTACTTTATTTGATTTTCTCTCGTATTATGGGAGGCGATATTCTTAATAAAATTGGCTACAAGAATGGGATTGTAATCGGTCTTTTAATTTCGGCTCTTGGTACGTTGTTATTTTACCCAGCCGCTCAAACAGCTTCTTATCCTTTATTACTTTCTGGACTTTTTATTGTTGGACTTGGGTTTTCGTTGCAGCAAACAGCTACTCAACCATTTATGATTGCCTTAGGACCTCCAGAAACGGGGGCTCAACGTATCAACTTAGGTGGTGCAGTAAATAACCTTGGTGGAACAATCGGTCCAGCTTTGGTATCTTATGCAATCTTCGGTTCGATTTCGAAAGATGCGGCAGCCAATGCTTCTATTGAAGACGTAAAATTGCCTTATTTGTGTCTGGGAGCATTATTTGCGTTGATGGCATTATTCTTCTGGCGTTCAAATTTACCACGTATCAAGAATGACGAAGACGTGCAAGTAAGTAATATCGTAATTGGTCTGCCATTGGCATTTTTAGTACTTTGTGTAGGTGTTGCGGTAGCTTTTTCAATTGAAACAGCAATCATTTTTACCTTCATTTTAATGGTCATTTTAATGATTGGTTATTTGATTTATGCAGTTATTACGAAGTCGGGAGCAATCCAAAATGCAGGTTCGGTTTTACAATATCCACAAGCTATTTTAGGGATGACTGCCATTTTTGTTTACGTAGGGGTGGAGGTAACTATTGGGTCAAATTTGGGCGAATACTTAAAACAAACTCAAAACTTAGATTCGTCTCAAATTTCCAAATATATTTCATTGTTTTGGGGAAGTATGATGGTGGGTCGTTGGACGGCTTCAATCAGTAACTTCAACCCTTCTGCTTCAATGAAAAAGATTTTGACGTTTGTCGTGCCTTTTGTAGCTTTTGCCATTGTATTGTTCGTAAATGCACTTTATAGCGGAGATGTGACAGATTTATTGCCTTACGCTGTTTGTATTATGGTAATGATTTTAGCGTACTTAGCCAGTAATGAAAAACCAGTGCGTTTGTTATTGCTTTTTACGGCATTGGGAGCAATTATGACGATTATCGGGGTAATGACAGAAGGAAAAGTAGCATTATTTTCGTTGATTTCTGGTGGTTTATTCTGCTCGGTTTTATGGCCAAGTATTTTCTCATTAGGTACAGCAGGTTTGGGTAAATTCACCAATCAAGGAGCAGCATTTTTGATTATGATGATTTTGGGTGGTTCAATTATTCCAGTTGTTCAAGGAAGAATTGCCGATTCATTCGGAATCCAAACTTCATATTTATTAGCCGCTGCTTGTTTTGCGTATTTATTTATTTTTGGAATAATCGTTCAAGGCGTTCTTCGTAAACAAGGAATTGACTTTGATAAAGAAGTGGTTGCTGGTGGAAAATCAGGACATTAAAATGTAGCCCGATGTTTTACATCGGAATAAAATATCATCAGTCCGATGTGAAACATCGGATTACACCATGAACTTACACTATCAAAAAATAGGAAATGGTCAAAAAATCCTGCTCGCCTTTCATGGAATGGGGCAGGATTTTTCGTGTTTCCTAAAATTTGCCGAAACCTTTGAAAATCAATATACTACCTATTTATTTGATTTGCCTTTTCATGGAAAAAATGAAGGTTCTGAAAACAAAATGGTTACGAAAGATATTTGGAGAGATTTCATGACTGATTTCCTTCAAGAAAATCAAATAAATCATTTCTCCGTTATCGCTTTCAGTATGGGCGGGCGCTTTGCTTTGGCAACTGTTGAATTTTTTTCAGAGAGAATAAAAGAACTTTACCTATTGGCTCCCGATGGCGTTTCTGAAGACCCCGTCTATACTTTGGCAACTCGATTTGGCTTTTCTCGTAAAGTCTTCCATTCGGTATTGAAACATAATCATAAACTTTACGCACCTGCTGAAATGTTAGTGAAAGTGGGTTTGGTGCATGAAAGTGTCTTGAAATTTGCTAAAATGATGGTAGATACTCCCCAAAAACAAAAACAGCTCTATCAGGCTTGGATTGGCTTTTATCAATTACGATTTGACATAAAAAAAATTGCCAATCTGATTAATACACAGCATATTTCAGTACGAATATTCATGGGAAAATACGATAAGGTGATGCCAATTCGCAAAGTTTTACCACTCTCAAAACGCATAAAACCTTCTAAATTCGTCATTTTAGAAGCTACTCATGGACGATTGGTTGACAAAACTTTAGGGTATTTAAAAACGAATGGCATTTAGTTAGTAGGTAATTAGTTATTGGTGATTGGAAAACGGGTGAAATGCTTATTTCCAGATTATTATATTTTGTGGAATTACCTGATAAACTTGAAAAACTATTTAAAGTTTATCAGTATTTGACATTTAACCAAAATAATCAAACAATAGTCGTTGTTACTTCGTATACAGGTTGAACGCATTTAAAATGCGAGTTATTTATAAAATTAAGAACTTTGCCAGATGAACTGGCAAATTTTCTTTCAAGACGTTCCCGATTTTCGTATAAATCGACGTAAATCGGGTCGCCGAATCGAGCAAATTTATTAGACATTTTAGTAATATCAGTCTGTGC
>JAAFIU010000193.1 GCA_013298805.1 Cytophagales bacterium
GCAACACAATTACGTAGTTTTTTATCAAGCAATGGCTTATCGTTTTCGCCAGCAGATGATAAAAATACAAATACTGATTGGCAAGCAGCCGTTCAGAAAAGTTCAGCCATTTCTCAGAATCATAATTTGTCTTTTAGTGGAGGAACGGAACGCAGTACATACAGTGCAAGTTTGAATTATACCGACAAAAAAGGGATTCTTCTTGGTAGTGATTTGAATCGTGTTATCGCTCGTATTGCCTTTGAACAATCGGCATTTAATGATAAAGTAAAGTTTGGTTTACAGGTAACAAACTCAAACAGTAACGCAAATAATACCCCAGTTCGTAACAATGTATTGATTCAAATGATTAACCATTTACCCGTTTCTCCTGTGAAAAACGATGATGGTACTTATTTTGAAAACTTTACAAATACAGGATATTTTAACCCTGCGGCAATGATTGCCAACGGTCAAGATAATACCAAAACAAACGTTTTGACGGGAGCTTTCACAACACACGTTAATTTACCTTTTGGCTTGACTTACGACTTGAACCTTTCTTACCAAAACTATACAACGCTTCACGGAGAAGCTTACGGTAGTTATTACTCAAAATACAATAGTGCCAATTTTTACAACAATCCAGAACCGCCACAAGTACACTCATTGTTGAACTTTGGAACAAACGGTTCGGCTCTGAGAAATTCGTACCAAAACACCAATAAATTATTAGAAACATTTTTGGGTTGGAACAGAGAATTTGGCGACCATTCTGTAAATATGGTGGTGGGTTATTCGTGGCAAGGAAGAATTATTGGTGATGGTTTCCAGTCTTCAAGTACCAATTTCCCTGTGGATAATATCGGTTTCAACAATTTTGCCTTGAGTAATCCGTATGCTATTTCTTCATATCGTGTAAACTTCGGGGCTGACGGAATTTATCAAGAAACTCGCCTGATTTCAGATTTTGCCCGTTTGAATTATAATTATAAAGATAAATATTTATTACAAGGCTCAATTCGTAGAGATGGTAGCTCTGTTTTTGGGGTAAATAATCAATGGGGATATTTCCCGTCGGTAGGTTTTGCTTGGAGAGTTAATCAAGAAAAATTCATGGAGAAACAATCGCTTTTCAGTGATTTGAAATTAAGAGCAAGTTATGGGGTAACAGGTAATTCTTCAGGTTTTAATGCCTACACAGCTCAGTTTATGTCTGGAAGTTTAGGAACATACTATTATAATGGTGTTCAAACGGCAGCTTATGGACCAACGCAAGCAGCAAATCCAGATTTACAGTGGGAAAAAACCGCAACATCAAATATAGGTATTGATTTCAGTATCTTGAAAGGAAAAGTAAACGGTACATTTGAGGTTTATGACAAACAAACTACGGGGATGATTTACTCTTATAAAGTTGACCCAATCTTAGTACCAGTTGGAAGTATTATTTCTAATGGAGGAAGTATGAGAAACAAAGGTATTGAGGTGTCGTTGAATGCTACGCCAGTGAGAACTAATAATTTTTCTTGGACAACAAGCATCAACTTTGCGAGTAATAGCAATAAAATTGAAAGCCTTTCTAATCCACTTTTTGCTGGTGGAGACTCAATCCGTTTAACACAACCAGAAGGTGGAGGACAAACGGGTAGCACTTTGCAAATCTTGAAAGCAGGAATGCCATTAGGACAATTCTTTACCTTGGAATATGCAGGTAAAAATGAAAAGGGAGTTTCTCAATACATAAATGCTAAAGGTGAATTGACAACTACCCCAGCCATTGGTGCAGATTATAAATATCTTGGAAGTCCACAACCAAAAGTATTAATTGGTTGGACTAACACGGTTCGTTACGGCAATTTTGATTTCAATGTATTCATTAGAGGTGTTTTTGGAAACAAAATTTTCAATGCCACTCGTGCAGATTTATTCAGACCAAGCACTGCCCAATATACCAATATTTTAGTGGATGCCGCCAACGAAACAAAAGCCGATGTAAACTCCTATAAGTATTCATCACGCTTTATCGAAGACGGAAGTTATATCAGATTAGACAATGCTACCTTGGGATATAATTTCAAGAAAATGGGCGAATATGTCAAAAACCTGCGAGTGTATATGTCAGTAAATAATTTGTTTACCATCACCAATTATACAGGTATTGACCCAGAAGTTAATCAAGGAGGAATTGCTCCAGGGGTAGATTCTAACAACTTTTATCCTAAAACTCGCACCGTATTATTTGGTGTAAATCTATCATTCTAATAATTATAAATATGAAAAAGATAACAACTTATATAGGTCTTGTACTCACAGCATATTTCATGTCGTCGTGCCATGATGTAGTTGTGCCAATTACAACAGAATTGACCCCTGATATTTTTCCGCAAAACACCAGTCAATTTATTCAAGCATCAGGTCCTCCTTATGCAGCTTTGAGAGGTAATTATGCTATTGATTATTGGTTCATGCAGTCAGAAACAACCGATGAGTCAATTATGCCTGCAAGAGGTGGTAACTGGTTTGATAACCAAAATTATCGCCATTTGCATTATCATTCTTGGACGAAAGACCACGGCTGGACAAACAGTACATGGTCGTGGTTATCAAATGTGATTGGTACAACAAATCAGGCACTTTCTATTTTGGATAAAACCATTCCTGCTACTGTGACAACCAAGGCTTCAAATCTCGCAGAGTTGAAAATGGTAAGAGCGATTGCTTATTTTATGATGATGGATTTGTACGGAAACGTGCCAATTTATACTGATTACGGTGATTTTACGCCAAAACCAAATACGCCAAGAGCTCAAGTTTTTGCCTTTATCGAAACTGAAATTAAAGCTGCCTTACCAAATCTAAGCACCGATGTAAGTGTTGCTACTTATGGTCGTGCAACCAAATACACGGCTTATGCCCTTTTGGCAAAAATGTATTTGAATGCGGAGGTTTATACAGGAACAGCTCGTTTAAAAGACTGTATTGATGCTTGTGATAACGTAATCGCATCGGGTAAATATGCCCTTGAAACTCGTGCCAATTATTTGCAAATGTTTTATCCAAACAATGGCCCTCAAATGAAGGAATTCATCTTTGCTATTCCTTATGATGCCGCTGCAAGTGCCTTGCCTGGAACAAACAGCAATATGTATCATGCTCGTTATGATGTGCCACGCTCTGCAACAAAGAAATTTAACCTTCCATTTACGCCTTCTGCTCCAAGAAGTACCTTGCCAGAATTTTATGTGAATTTCAATGATGCCAATGACATTAGAAATAAACAATGGTTGACTGGTCTTCAATTTTTAGCTGATGGAGTAACCCCCGTAACGGTAACAACTACCAAAAAAGGATTTGACCAATTTTATACAGGCTCTGACGGTAGTGCTGCATATACTTACCAAGTAAATCTTACGCCTAAAATTGAGCTTCGTCAAGACCTTGTGACTTTTGATGCAGGGAATGATGAAATTGCTTGGAATATGGGCTATCGTAATGTGAAGTTTTTACCAGATGCTACTTCAACGACACGAAACCAAAATAATGATGTGCCTTTCTTGAGATATTCAGATATTATTTTGATGAAAGCAGAGGCAATCATTAGAGGAGGAACGGCAACAAATGGAGAAACAGCTTTGTCGCTATATAACCAATTGAGAGCAACTCGTACAACATCTTCAGCGGTCTCATCAGTAACTTTGAGTGATATTTACGCAGAAAGATGCCGTGAATTTGCTTGGGAATCTTGGCATAGAAATGATATGATTCGTTTTGGAAAATATGAAGATACTTGGGGTTTCAAGACTAATGCGGACGTAACTCGTCGTATTTTCCCAATTCCGACTGGTGCTATGGTATTGAATCCAGCATTGACTCAAAACCCTGGGTATTAAGCAGAAATTATTTATTGGAGATTGGCAAACTTGTAAAGTCCTTATTCTCAATTTGTTTTGAATAAAGAAAGTCCATTATTTGTCTCATGTTTCTATGAGTAGATGGTGGACTTTCTCCGTTTTGAAGTAGTAAAGTTAAGCATTTGATAACCAATCTTATTTCCTATAAAATTTTGGCAACTCTATAATTTTAACTGGTTTATAAAAAATAATTTAATTTTTATTTGATTAATTTGTATTATTATTTGAAAATATATTACTTTTGGTCTCATAAATAGCTCGCTATTTTTTTAAAAGTACAATGTGTTAATATGACACATTTTTTTAACTTTACTAATGTGTTGCATTGACACATTTTTTATGAATATTTAATGTGTCAATATAACACGTTTAAAAACCTGTAATATATGAAAAAACACTGTCAGCATTAGATGCTTAAAACTTTTTAAAATCAATTAATCATTCATTTACTTTCAATTTTTCAAACTTAAATCATGCTCCCTTATGAAAGCATATTACTTTAATATGAAGGACTTACGACAAATCAATCAGCGGTTCTTTCCAATTCTTTCCACATTTGTACTGATGATATGTTTTGTAACTTCGCCGATGTTGCTAAACTCAGCGGTAGCACAAGCAAATACAAAAGTTGTATCTGGAAAAATTAGTGATGAGAACAGTACTCCGCTTGTAGGGGTAACAGTTCTTTTGAAAAATACAAATATCGGAACAACTTCTGATGCTCAAGGAAATTATAAATTGACCGTTTCAGAAGCAAAACAGAGTAGTGCGTTGGTTTTTTCTTATGTCGGATATGTAGCAAAAGAAATTGCACTAAAAAATCAAAGTATTATCAACGTTGAGCTTAAAGAGGAAATTCAAGCACTTTCAGAAGTAGTAGTGGTTGGTTATGGTACTCAAAAAGTTAAAGATTTAACAGGCTCCGTTGGTGTTGTTAAAGTTGATAACGCTAAAAGAACAGCCACCAGCGATATTGGTAAATTGTTGCAAGGGCAAGTTGCGGGTGTTTCGGTTCAGAGTTCAGGCGAACCTGGGGCAGCAGCGATTGTTAAAATTAGAGGTATCAGTAATTTCGGAAACAGTAACCCTTTGTACGTAATTGATGGCGTGCCAGTGGATGCTCCTTCTGATTTTTCACCTGGAGATATTGAATCAATTCAGGTATTGAAAGATGCTTCGGCAGGGGCAATTTATGGTTCTCGTGCCGCAAGTGGTGTAATCATTATCACAACTAAAAAAGGTGCAGAAGGACCATTGAAAGTAAATTATAGCGGTTATGCAGGTGTTCAAAATATCGCTAAGAAAATTAGCTTGATGGATAGAGTTGGTTACCAAAAAGTAGTAACAGCGGCTGAACAAAATGCGGGATTAGGAATTGCCCCAGGTAATAACCCAAGTAGCCCATCATTTATTAGCAATGTTGATACCGATTGGCAAAAAGAAGGTTTGAAAACGGGTTATATCACCGACCATAACCTTAGTTTTTCGGGTGGGAGCAAAGCACTTCGTACCAATATTGGCGTAGGATATTTTAACCAAACCAGTACCATTACGGGGCCACAGGCTTATAATAGAATTTCGTTGAATGCTAACTTAACGGGTGAAAAAGGTAAGTTTAAATTTGGTGCAAAAGTCGCTTTGACGGATGCCGAGAAAATTGGAGCAGAAAATACTCGTGAACACGCCGTATTTGGTGGTGCAGTTGCCAGTTTATTGACTGCCATTCCAACGATGCCAGTTTATGACCCTAATCGTTTGGGCGGTTTTGGCGGAAGTGATAACAACACACAAAGAGCCATTACACTCAATGTTGTGGGAATGAACTCGTTATTGAAAGGTACTGATACCAGAAATCGTTTGTTGGCAAACGTTTGGGCTGAATATGAAATCGCTAAAAATTTCAAATATAAACTCAATTTAAGCCATGACCGTTTAGATTACGTTTACAAATATTTTGAACCAGAATATGACCTTGGTTTCTATTATTTAACGCCAAATGCCGTTTATAACGAAAACAGAGGTGATAATGTAACGAGTCTTGTTGAAAATATTTTCTCGTATAATATTGAGCTTGGCAAACATAAAATTGACCTCTTGGGTGGTTATACTTTCCAAAATAATACTCGTAACGGAATGTACGGAACGGTTAGAGGGTTAACACAACCTTATATTCAAGAGTTGAGTGCCCCAATTAAATCTGATGGTGGACGTGGTATTCAAGGAGATAGTTATGTTTCTACTTTATCATCTTATTTGGGTCGTGTAAACTATAACTACAACGATAAATATTTATTAACCGTAAATTATCGTCGTGATGGTTCATCAAGATTTAGTCCAGCCAACCGTTTTGGTAATTTTATGTCAATTGGTGCAGCTTGGAATGTTCATAACGACTTACAATTACCAGTAGCCATCAGTACCTTAAAACTACGTGGAGGTTACGGTGAATTAGGTAATCAGAACATCAATGATTATTTATTCTCGACTTATATCAATGCTAATGCAGGTTATGTATTTGGTGGAACTTTAGCCCCAGGTGCTTCAAGAACACAGGTAGTTGACCCTTCTATTAAATGGGAGTCTAAAAAAACAACTAATATTGCGGTTGATTTAGGTTTGTTGGCTGATAGAATTTCATTCACTGCGGAATATTACGATAATACAGCGTATGATATTCTTGCTCCTGTGCCGATTGCGTACTCGGCAGGTTCAACAAATACAAGCATCACAACTAATGCCGCAACGCTAAATAACCGAGGAATTGAATTATCGGCTACTTATCGTAAAAAAGAAGGAAAATTCAAGTATGAAGTTTCAGCCAATTTTCACACTTTAGCCAATAAAGTGGTTAAGTTGGGTGGTTCTGACAATCCTATTTACGGTGCGGCAAGTATAACACAAGTTGGTGGTTCAGTAGGAGAATTGTACGGCTACAAAACGGAAGGTATTTTTAGTTCTAAAGATGACATCAAAGCTCATGCAGAACAAACAAATGCTGCTCCTGGCGACATTAAGTTTGTGGATATTAATGGTGATAAAGTTATCAATTCATTGGATAGAGTAAGTTTGGGTAATTCAATGCCGACGATGTATTTTGGGGCAAATTTCTCTGCTTCGTACAACAATTTCGATTTGTCATTTTTCTTGCAAGGAAGTGGTGGAAACAAGGTTTACAACGGTGTTTATCGTGATTTGATGGGCTTACAATATTCAAATGGAAGCGTAGATGCCTTGAATTTCTGGACTCCAACTAATACGGCTACTAATGTGCCAAGACCCGTAATTGGCGACCCAAATGCTAATAATCGTGATTCAGACAGATTTGTTGAAAATGGTACGTATTTGAGAATGCAAAATTTCCAATTGGGTTATAATGTTCCAACATCGGTACTCAACAAAATCAAAGGAATTAGTAATCTTAGACTTTATGTATCAGGTCAAAATGTTTTCTTAATCAGTGGTTATAAAGGATTTGACCCAGATTTTAATAGCAATGATGGTTCATTCTCTCGTGGATATGACTATGGTTCATACCCGAACCCAAGAACATTTATGGCTGGTGTACAAGTTGGATTTTAAAAATTAAATTTTAGAAAAAGATGAAAAAAATAACTATAAAAAACGCAATAATTTTGGCAGGTTTGATGCTTACGGGCGGAGCTTGCGATAAACAATTAGAGCAAAATAATCCGAATGCTCAAACTTCTTCCACTTTTTGGACATCACAAGACGATGCCTTGAAGGGAATCAACGCCTCATATTTGACTTTGGCAATTGATGGAGGGTATATGCGTTCAACCAACTTGTTGTTGGATAATCGTGGTGATGATTGTAAAAGCAATAGCCCTTGGGACCAGATGTACAACTCAGGTAAATTTGCCTTGAATGCAGGAAATGATGCCATTTACGGTTGGGCGTATGGAGCATATTACGAAGGAATTTCAAAAGCTAATCAGGTGTTGGATTTTGTGCCAGCCATCACAATGGATGCCGAAGTGAAGAAAAGAATATTAGGTCAAGCGTATTTTTTACGTGGATTATACTTTTTTCACTTGGTAAATATGTTTGGAAATGTAAGTTTACCTACGCACTCGGTGCTTTCAAAAGACGACTTTACCGTTCCACAATCAACACCAGAACAAGGTTGGGCTCAAGTAATTGCGGATTTCCAAAAAGCGGCTGAATTATTACCAACCACGTATGATACCGTAACGGGTGCCGATAAAGGTCAAACTGGTAGAGCAACCAAAGGTGCAGCAATGGCTTATTTAGGAAAATCGTATTTATTCAACAAAAAATACACTGAAGCAGCCGCACAATTTAAAGCAGTTATTGATTTAGGAACGTATAAATTAGTACCAAACTATCGTGATAACTTTACCGAAGCGAAAGAAAATAATAGCGAGTCTATTTTTGAAGTTCAATTTTCTCGTGATGCAGGTGGAAAAGACATGAACTGGGGCGGTGAGCCAGCTCCAGGTTGGGGTAGAGTAACAGGTAGAGCTATTACTTACGGAGCAAGAGGTTTGGGCTGGACAGACGTTCAACCAACTCGTTGGATTTTTAATGAATATCAGAAAGAAAAAACGGTTAGTGGAGGTGTTGACCCACGTGTGGTAGCTTCTATTTTCTATAATGCACCTGGTATTATGGTTTATGGCGTTGAATTTTCTAAAAGATACGGTGGGAATGCCCAAGATTTGAATGACCTTTTTGTTAGAAAATATGCTAATGACGATACAAAAGCAGATGAGTTTGACTGGCGTTCGGGTATTAATGAGCGATTAATGCGTTATTCAGATGTGTTGATGATGT
>JAAFIU010000117.1 GCA_013298805.1 Cytophagales bacterium
GAATTATTCCGTAAACTGGCTCAAGATTTATGGTTAAAGTGAAAGTAAATGCTGAAAAAATCCTGACCAAATCTACCGATTTTGAATACGCATAAACCGTACACACAAAAGCTAAAATAGAAATCCAAAGCCAATCCCAACCTTCGGGAATGACTTTAATATTTGACTTTCCAAAGAACAATAGGTACAATACTGGAATAATGGTGGTAATAGCAACCCCAGACATTTCGTAAAAAGTAATAATTTGTGGGGAGTATCTTTTGGCAAATTGTCCGTTCAAAACTGAAAAAATAGCACCTGTTATCGCTGAAATAATACCTAAAGCTAATCCCCAAATATGATTAAATTCAAACAAAAAGATAAGATAAAGTCCAAAAACGACTACTCCGCCCAACATAACTTCTACGGGTTTGATACGTTTTTTGTTCATAAAAGGCTCAATCAAACTCGTCCACAATGATGTTGTAGAAATTCCTGCCAAGCTAATCGCCACCGTAGAAACCTTTGCAGAATAAAAAAATGTAAACCAATGCAAGGCAATAATAATACCACCCGTTGCCAATAGTTGCCATTTACCTTTCGAATCAATATTGACGGATATTCCCCTGATTTTGAAGTAGATAAAAAAGCCAGCCGTTGCTAAAAAAGTCCGAAAAAACACTAAACCAAGTGTATGAATGGTAGTGAGTTGTCCAAGAATTGCCGTAAAACCATAAATCAACACTACAAAGTGTAAGGTTAGATAATCTTTTAATGTAATTTCAGATTTATGACTTTGCATTGTTTTTTAGTTAATGGTTACAGGGGATTGGTTACTGGTCGATTGGGGATTGGTCGATTGATATTTTTAAATACCGCATAATCTGTTACCAATTCCCAATAACTATCTCGGAACGGCTCGGTACAGAATCATTCCGATAAATGTAAAGACAATATTTGGCAGCCAAACCGCCAAAAGTGGGGGCATTCCTCCCGACTGGGCAATTCCTTTACTCATCATGAAAAACAAAATGTATAAAAAAGCCAACATAAAACCCAACGCAATTTGGAAACCTACGCCTCCACGAGCTTTTCGGGCGGATACAATTACGCCAATAACCGTGAGAATGACCACCGCAAAAGGATTGGCAAAACGAAGATATTTTTCAATCAAAAATACTTCAATTCCATCAGCTCCTCTACTTCGTACTTTATTGATGGTTTCTTCTAATTCGGGCATTGTAAAGGTTTCATGCAATTGATATTTACTGTCAAAATCCTTCGGAAGAAGATTCAGGGTCGTATCTAATTTCACACCATAAGATAGTTTTTGTTTCCCATCGGCTAAGAATCTTCTAATTCTATAATCTTGAATTGTCCATTTTCTATGTGTCGAATCCCACACAATACGGTCGGCTAACAATTTATAAGTCAGCTTATTACCCGAAATTTTATCTAAAGAAAAGCTATAACCTGTGTTTGTTCCTGTGTCATAGCTTTGTAGGTAAGCGTAATCTTCTGGACCAATTTTAATGTGAACATCACGTCCACTAAAATAATATGAGCCACCTTCTACGTACTTGCGTTCAAAAGCAATACGAGTTTTATTAGCGATTGGAATAACCCAGCCAACCATTAAAAACGTCAATATTCCGAGAATAGATGCCCCCATAATATATGGACGAAGAAAGCGATTAAAACTCACTCCTGTACTCAGAATGGCAATAATTTCGGTACGTGCTGCTAAGTTTGCTGTAAAAAAAACTGTCGCAATAAACACCATAAGCGGACTAATATAATTTGCCCAATATGGTATAAAATTGAGGTAATAATCCAGCAAAATTTCTCTCAAAGGAGCTTTATTATCAATGAAATTGTCAATCTTTTCGGTATAATCAATCACCATAATAATGGTAACAATGATAAGCACCGCAAAGAAATACGTTGTCAAAAATTTCTTAATAATGTATAAATCAAGGATTTTCATTTTATCTTTTTGTATATCTATGAAGAACAATCCACAAATTTACGAATAAAAAAACCTCTCAGCATTAGAGAGGTTTTTTTCGGGGATTAAATATTGTTAAAATTCTGTTTGAATGAATGCAACGCAGATAAGACAGATGCTTCGCAACGCAGATTTAAGGGGATTTTTATATCAAATTAGGAACTATAAACTATTTGTAGCGAAGAAAATCAGACCACAGATTTAACGGATTTTACCAGTTTACAGAGATAAAATCAGTGAAAATCTGTCAAATCTGTACTATCTGTGGTCTATTTGTTACTTGCTATACTTTCCGCAACGCCTCAACCAAAGTCTCTACTTGTTCCAAATTCACGGCGGCGAAATTGGCAATTCTTAACTGTGTGGCTTTAAAGTCGCCGTAACCTGAGCCAATAACCATATTTACATCTGTCTGCACTTGCTTGATTATATCTGCTGCTGATTTTTCTTTCACATTTACCACAACCACGGTTTGTGAACGATGTTCTGGATTTTTCACAAAAACTTCTAAGAAATCACATTTATCTGCAAAATCATAAAGCACTTTAGCTTTCTTCTCGGTTTGCTTTCTGATGGTCTCAATACCGATATTGTTCATGTCTTCTGCTACCTTCCCTAAAACATAAATTGCCATGACATTTGGTGTTTCTGGCGTTTCAAATTTTGAGAAATTTTTGAACAAAGACGGCAAACTATGATACGTTCCAATCTGATTTTCGTGAATTTTCATACGTTCTGCTTTTTCTAACATCGTAGGATTCACAATCCAGCAACCTAAACCAGCGGGCATCCCGAATGATTTTTGTACTGAGAAAAAAGCTGAATCAATGGTATTAAAATCTAAATCGGGATAGGGAGCTGATGAAACCATATCAACACAAACAAATTTGTCTTTATTGGCTCTTTTCAATTTATGAATTTCAGCAGGACGCATCTGTACACCCGATGAAGTTTCATTGGCAGTAGTACAAATTAACTCAGCGTATTCTGGCACTTCAATCTCAGAATTGTCAAATCCTTCTCCAAATGGTTTTTCAAATTTGTGGGCGAATTTGTTCAAATCAACCGAAAAATCGTAGAATTTCTTTGAAAACGAGCCATTTACCAAGTGGAAACTTTCATGTTCAACGGTGTTTTGAATCAAACGCTCCCAGATTTCCGTAGCTGAACCCGTGAAGAAAATCCCATTTGTTTCTGGAACATTCATCAAAATTCGTAATTGTTCAACTGTATGTTTATAAATATCCCTAAACTTCTGCGAACGGTGCGAAATTGAGCCTAATTGTTGCTCAAAAGCATCTTGATAATGTCTCTCGACAGTCGGAAAAAGTTCGGCAGGGCCTGGGGTAAAATATGTTTTACGCATTTCTTTAAGGATAAATTTAGAACACAAAATTACGAAATAATATTTGGTAGGGAAGAAAAAGCCCAAGAATGCTCACGTATAATAATTATCAGCCCCTAAATTCAAAAAAAAACGCTATTCTACTTATCTTTATGATTCGGTTTTTCGTTAATATCTTAGTCGATGACGAAATGCCCACAAAAAAGCTATGCAAAAAATTGTACTGATTATACTTTTGACATCATTTTCACTGATTGGATTTACCCAAAGTAAACCCCAATACAGCCAGTATATGATGAATAGCTATTTGATTAACCCTGCTGTTTCGGGTATTGAAGATTATGTGGATATAAAAACAGGTTATAGAAATCAATGGACAGATTTCCCTGGCGCACCCGTAACGTATTATGTATCCGCCAATATACCCATTGGTAAACCCGACCGTACCAGCACAGGAGCTACGCCAAATATCAGCAAAACCATTCGTCGTCCACTTTCACTTTCAACTGAATTCAGAGGAGCACCACGTGTGCCAGGGCATCATGGCGTAGGGATTATCCTTGTGAGCGACCGTATCGGGGTGAATACCCAAAATAGTATCACGGCAAGCTATGCTTTTCATATCCCTGTTTCTGGCAATATGAAATTAGCACTTGGTGCTTCGGGAGGTATTACGCAATACAGTGTAGATTTGAGTAACCTTCAAGTGAGAAATAATCCTGACCAAGCCATTTTAGAAAATGGTCAATTATCCGCCATTCAACCCAATATTAACATTGGAGCATGGTTATATTCACGGCATTTTTTCTTAGGATTATCTGCCAATCAATTACTTTTTGATAATTTCAACTACCAAGATAAAAATCAAAACGTAAGTAGCTATTCATGGCTCGGCACGGCTTATCCGCATTATTTTCTGACGGCGGGTTATCGTGCTGAAATCAATGAAGATTGGGTGGTTATTCCTTCTATGTTAATTAAAAGAGTTTATCAAGCACCCATGAGTTATGATATTAACCTCAAAGCTGTACATAAAGACCGTTTTTGGTTCGGAGCTTCGTACCGTCATAAAGACGCTGTGGTTGGATTTTTGGGTGTAAATATTAGCTCATTTATTAATATCGGATATTCTTACGATTATACACTTTCTGATCTCCGTGAACGCTCAAAGGGTTCGCATGAAGTTGTTTTGGGCATTATGCTCAATAACCGTCACCGCATTGTTTGTCCGCAGAATTTGTGGTAGGAATTGGGAATTGGGAATTGGGAATAAAAAATGGCTTTTTAGAAAAATGAGTTCCTTTAAAGCTTCTTTTTTGAATTAACTTTCAACATTCATTGGGTACCGCATTTCTTAAACATATTTCAAAAAAGCCCAGATTTTTCTTTTCTTCAAATACTCCAAATCATCATCATGTTGATAGGCTTCTTTCTCAAAACTAATGTTTCGGTAGGCTTGATTCGCTGTTTGTCCTTTGACTCTATTAAATAGATATTCAATAACATACCATACATAAAATGGTAAAATCAATAATTCAATTTGTTGTCTGAAATGGATTCTTTCGTGGTTGATTAATACTTTCGACGGGAATTTATGCTTTATGAACAAAAATGGGAAAATAGCCATTCCATTTACACGCATAAAAGGCAGATGGACAATGAAAAATCGAAAACGTGGAGACATAGACAAATAATTTAGGTCAAAGGTAAAGACTTTCAACCATATCTCATCACTTATACTTTTTGCTATTTAACGGCAATTCTATCTTGAAAATCTTTCCTTTTCCTTCTCGAAATACTGATTTTATCGTTATTCTGCATAACCGCAAACATACAGTCAGATTCATAATCGTACAGGCATTTCATATTGATAAGATGTGCCCTGTGTACTCGCAAAAAGTCAGCTCCTTCAAGAACATAATCATAGACTTTTAGGGTACGAGAGCTAATCATTACTTCACCGTTTGTAAGATGAATTAAAGTGTAATTCCGAACTCCTTCCAAGCGAACAATATCTTTTAGCAAAACACGACGCATTTTGGCTTGGTCAGGCACCAATAAATATTTTCTTCCAAGAAGATTTACGATTTTAATTGAAAAGTTGCCGAAGGGTGTTTGACGTAGATTGTGGATATTCATTGAGTGTAAATTATTGCGTTGACTATTAACAAGAGGTGCAAGTTATGAAATATAATAAAGAGGTTCAAACCGTTTAATAACATTTTGAAGGTGTAGTAATTATATTAACATAAGGTACTTTTGTATGCTACAACGTAAGCTATTTACTATATTTTTTATTGATATTTTCGTAAAGTGAAACAGGTATTTTTGACTCATAATCAGGCTTTTGGATTTCTGGACGAACCCAGTCTAAATGTCCCTTTACCCACGCATAAGCCAGTCCAAGCACCAAAATACCCACAAATACAAACATTTCTATCATTGAAAACCATCCCCAAACACCATCGGTAACTTCAATTAAATGTTGATTCCCAAAAACCGTTGCCCAAGGAAAAAGAAAAATCAATTCAACATCAAAAAGTACAAAAATCAACGCAATGACGTAAAAACGCATATTGAAACGCACATTAGCATTTCCGTCGGGTTCTTCTCCTGATTCGTAAGTAGATAATTTTTCAGCATTCGGGCGATTGGGACGAATCAATTTTGCCACAAAAAGCATCAATGCCGTAAAAGCAATTGCTGAAATAATGAAAAGTAATATGTAACCAAAATCTGTGAGCATGAAAATAGTCTGTAAGTCTGTAAGTCTGTAAGTCGTAATATCTATGAGTGTTTTCAGCCAATCCTACTTACCTTCCTTACGACTAACACTTAAATACCCTTTAATAACTGTGAAAGTAGTAATCGCTAAGAAGAACAAAATTACGTATTGAACATAATTAATTATCCACGGGAATTGTACGCCAAAATAATACCCACCACCCACTAATGACCCAACCCAAAGAGCCGCACCAACAACATTTAAGAGTAAATATTTAGGGTAATTCATCTTGCTAACTCCCGCTAAAATGGGTGCAAAGGTACGGATATACGGTAAAAAACGACTTATAATGAGGGCTTGATTCCCATATTTTTCAAAGAAATCATGCGTTGATTCTATGTGTTTTTTCTTGAAATACCAACGGTCAGGACGATTTTCGAGGTTGCTACCAAAGAATCTACCGAATAAAAAACCCGTCAGCGAACCTAAAACTGCCGCCGCAAATAAATATAAAAGCACCGTTACGAGTGCATATTTAAAGAACCCCGTCCCCACAAAAACACCTGTAAGAAAAAGAAGATAATCGCCAGGAAGAAAAAAGGCAAAAAACAATCCATTCTCGGCATAAACCACAAAAGTGACCGCCCAAAGCCCTAAGCTAATAATTTCCTTTGAGTCAGATAAATATTTAATAATTTCGGATATTTCCATTTTAAGGTTTTAGGTATTTGATTTTAGGTTTTAGAAAATTGTATTACTGATGAGTCAGGCTTTTTTCACTAAAACCTAATACCCAATCCCTAAATCCTAAACATTACTTCTTCTCGTAAACAATTTTTCCGTCAAAAATAGTCATCAAAACCTTCACGTTTTGTATTTTTTCTGGTTTAATGGTCAGAATATCGTCTGAAAGGACAACCATATCCGCCAATTTTCCAGGTTCAATCGAACCTTTTTCTTTTTCCTCAAAAGCCGCATACGCATTATTAATGGTATAACCTTTAATGGCATCTGCTACGGATATTTTTTGCTTCGGAATCCATCCCATCGGATTTCCACCGTCCACCGTTTGGCGAGTTACCGCCGCATAAATTCCTAAAATAGCATTTAATGGAGCCACAGACCAGTCTGAACCCATGCAAAGTTTGATGCCTGCGTCCAAAAATGACTTGTACGGGTGCGTATAGTCAATCCGATTCCCAATACGTTTTGCGGCCCAAACACCATCATCAATACAATGATAAGGTTGTACGGAAGCAATTACGCCCAATTTGGCAAACAACGAAATATCCCCTAATCTGACGTGTTGAGCGTGTTCTATTCTAAAACGTCTATCCCATTTCGGATTCGTTTTGGTAATTTCTTCAAACAATTTGAGCATCAAATAATTAGCCGAATCCCCAATGGCATGGATAGATAATTGTAAATGATTTTTATCAGCATCCATTGCCCAAGTGTTCAGTTTTCCATTAATCACAATGTCACTCGCCAAACCTTTCGTATTCGGGTTTTGGTCGTAAGGTTTAAACATCAACGCCGTGCTACTTCCCAAAGAACCATCAGCATAAGCTTTCAAAGACCCTAATTTAATTTTATTAGATCCAAAACCTGCTTGAATACCCGCCCCAACTAAATTTTGGTAAGAATCAATGGGTAATCGTGTATAAAAACGACAAGTCAATTTATCTTCTTTTTCTAAGGCTTGGTACGCCAACAAATCGGGTTTAAAAGTAATATCATGTACCGACGTTATGCCGTTTTCACGAGCCTCCTGCAAAGCACGTTGAACACATTTCAACTTTTGTTCGGGCGTTAATTGTGGAATGATACTGTAAATCAACGTCATGGCGGCATCTTTCAAAATACCCGTAGGTTCGCCAGTTTTAGGGTCTTTTACAATTTCTCCACCATCGGGTGACTTTGTATCTTTGGTAATTCCTGCCAAAGCCAATGCCTTTGAATTTGCCAAAGCAGTATGTCCATCAAAGCGGTCAATGAAAATAGGCGTATCTTTTGAAAAATCATCAATCATTTCCTTGGTTGGCAATTCCTTCACTTCCCAAGATTCATGATCCCAATTTCCAGACTTTATCCATTCGCCCCGATGAGTTTCAACATATTTTTTTATGATTTCCTTAAATTCAGTCGTCGATTTTGCTCCTCTCAAATCAATTCCCAACAAATACATTCCACCATCGGCAAAATGAGTGTGATTATCAATGAATCCTGGAAGCATTAATTTACCTTCTAAATTCACCATTTTCGTCCGACTGTCCGACCATGCCGCACGGGCTTCTGGTGTTGAACCGACAAAAATAATTTTTCCATTTTCAACAACAACCGCCTCCACAACCGAGCTACGAGCATCAACCGTATAGATTTTGCCATTATAAAAACAGATTTTTTGAGAGAAAGCAACGCTTTGAATAAACAAATAAATAACCAGCAGTAATAGTTTTTTCATGGAATGATACAATGGGAGTTGAAGATTGGTAAATTTACGGAAAATTATCTTCAATCACATGAAAAAAATAGTCGCCATTATCTTAGTCATTATTCTGCTTTTTGGTGGATTAATTTCAACAGGAATTTTAAACTTTTCCAAGAAATCAGAAGAATCTGTCATCTCAAATTCTACCGAAGAAGTGAAGGTTGAAGAACCTCAATTCAAGAAAGAAGGGGAATTGGCTTTTACCAAAAATCAGCAAAAAATAACGATAGAAATTGCCGATAACGACCAAGAAACCACACAAGGATTGATGTACAGACGTTCTATGCCCGATTCTTGCGGAATGTTATTCATCTTTCCCGATTACGAACCTCGCAATTTTTGGATGAAAAATACTTATCTTCCGTTGGATATTTTGTTTTTAGACGAATCCAAGAAAGTAGTGACCATTCAAGCCAATAGAACGCCTTTTTCGGAAGAGCAAATTCCATCTTACGAAAACGCCAAATACGTTTTGGAAGTAAATGCAGGATACTGTAAAAGAAAGGGAGTTGAAAAAGGAGATATGGTGAAGTGGTAAATCTTATCAACTTACGTAAATTACATAACAACGCAGTCAGCGTTTTGAACGCTGACTGCATGAGAGTTTATCTCTGTCTTACTTAACCTCAACATCAAAAGTTCCATCAAAATCTACACTTCCCACATTGAAAGTTCCGTCCTTCACAACCTTTCCATTTACAGGTGGTTGATGATACAGCACCACTTGCAATTTACCCGTACCTGTCACCCCTGTTTTTACGTTAGCAATTAGTCCAAGCGGTAAGCCACGAGTATCTTTATCCATAACAGTCACTCCCAAAATTGAAGCTGGCGTTGGTACATACTGAAAAAGATGCTGGTCTCTTTCTTCGTAAATTGCATCCGAAATAAGTGTAGCTGGTATTTTTGACTCATCTAAAATCTCCACTGCCAACGAATATGTTTTATTAGGCTTTAAAGCAATTTTATCAATCGTCGGAGCAGCACCACCCGCACCATCCAAATCTCTAAACATAAAAGTTGAAGTTGTTCCACTTTCAGTAAATTCCAATTTCAACGTTGTCAAATTCTCATTATCCTCTACTGGCGCAGGTTCATCTTTTTTACACCCCGACATCAATGTTGTAGCTAATAACACCATCAAAAGGCTTTTCTTGGTTGATTTCATATTTTAGTTATCATTAATGCAATAATGTTGCAAATATAAGCAAGCCAATCATTAATGCAATAATGTTGCAATAAATATTTTATCATTAATTCGTTACTTTTGTAATGAACAATTCATAAAATCATGATTAGAGTCCCTTCTTTGATACACGCTGGTGAATTTCAGTCCTTGAAAATTCAGGATATGACTTTCGTGGCTTACCGAAATCAAGACCCTCCACTTAAAAATGAGGTTTTTTTTGAAGAACACGCCGTTATTTTTGTTTTGGAGGGAGAAAAGAAATTCGTATCCCCTACTCAAACAATTCATGTACGGAAGGGACACATAGTGTTTATTCGTCGGGGTTATTACCTTATGCAGGAGACAATTGATACCAATTATAGAAGTTTAGTTTTTTTCTTTAACGAAAAATTACTGAAAGAATTTGTTGGGCAACATTTAGAATTGTTTGAAAATGTACCACTTTCTCAAGAAACCACTTCTGCCCTTTTGGTTTTTGAAATCACCGAAAGCCTCAATAAATTCACGGAATCTATTTTCCCCTATTTTCACCACGAAACGCCCTATTTGAATCACTTCTTACGACTAAAATTGCAAGAATTACTCCTTCATATTCTCGAAATTGACGGTTCTGGACATTTTAAAAGTATTTTATTTAGACTTTACAAAGGTGAAAAGGTTGATTTAGAATATTTAATGAATTCTTATTACTTAAAACCGTTATCATTAGAAGAACTTTCCCGACTTTCGGGGAGAAGTTTATCGGCTTTTAAGAGAGATTTCCAAGATAATTTTCAAACATCTCCCGCTCTTTGGATTAAAAATAAACGGCTCGAATACGCTTATTTACAATTAGAAAAAACCAATAAAAACGTGTCTGAAATAAGCATGGAAATTGGTTACGAAAGTGTTTCGCATTTTATAAAAGCTTTCAAAGAGAAATTTGGGAAAACGCCAGGTGGAGGAGACAGGAAATAGGAGACATGAGAAGGAAGGTTTTTATGTATATTTGTGAAACAGATTTTCGTCAAAACTAATAACCAACAACTAATAACTGATAACTAAACCCATGATTGCAACGCAAAACCTAACCTTTGCCTACGCTACCGATAAGCAATTTGCCTTCCCCGATTTTTCCTGTGCCGACCGTGAAACGATGCTTATTTTGGGTAAATCAGGAAAAGGAAAAACAACTTTCCTGCATCTAATGGCACTTTTGCTAAAACCTACGGGTGGGAAAATACAAATCAATAATCAAGAAATCAGTCAATTATCGGTTTCTTCTGCGGCAGATTTCAGAGCTAAAAATGTGGGAATTATATATCAAAAACCGCATTTTGTCCATGCTCTTTCGGTGATTGATAACCTCCTCTTATCCAACTATTTAGCAGGAAAAAATCAGGCGAAAGATAAAGCACAACACTTAGCCGAAAGTTTAGGGTTTGCCGAACATTTATCGAAAAAAACAACGCAACTTTCGCAAGGAGAACAACAACGGGTAAGCATTGCAAGGGCTTTGATGAATAATCCGTCGGTGATTTTAGCGGATGAGCCAACCTCAAGTTTGGACGACGATAATTGTATGAAAGTGATTGATTTACTAAAAAAACAAACGCAAGAAATTGGGGCAAGTTTAGTAGTTGTCACGCATGACCAAAGGTTAAAGGATGTAGTTGAAAAGCGAATTGCACTATGATTTTTATTTATTTGCTCATCACTCACAACTCATAACTCATCATTTATAATTTATAAAATGAACCTACTAAAAATATCAACAAGTAATTTAAAAGATAAGCCATTAACCAGTTTCCTAAGCATTTTATTGATGGCTTTGGGCATTGCCATTATTTCACTCTTGCTTTTGGCAGGCAAACAAATTGAAGAAAAATTCACCCGCAACGTTGCAGGAATCGACATGGTGATTGGGGCAAAAGGAAGTCCTTTGCAACTGATTCTTTCAAGTATTTACCAAATTGATGCACCAACAGGTAATATTCCAATGGAAGAAGCTACTCGCCTAACCCGTAGTCCTTTGGTGAAATCAGTCATTCCACTTTCGATGGGCGATAATTATCAAGGCTACCGAATTGTGGGAACGAATCCGAAATATTTGGAGCATTTTCAAGCAGAATTTGAGCAAGGAAAAGTCTTTGAAAATGCCATGGAAATCGTGGCAGGAGCAAAAGTTGCCAAAAATTTAGGATTAAAAGTTGGGGATAGTTTTGCGTCACAACACGGCTATGACCAAGAAGGACACGCCCACGATGCTAAGAAATTTAAAGTGGTGGGAATTCTGAAAAACACCAATTCGGTACTTGACCAAATGATGGTAACACCTTTAGAAAGCGTTTGGGCAGTTCATGACGAAGAGCATCACGAAGAAGAAGCAGGCAAAGGAGCAAATGCTTTGAAATTATTAGAAGAAGACAACAACGCAGGGGCGAATATGCCAGTGGACGAAGGAAAAGAAATTACGTCGATGTTGGTAAAATTCAGAAATCCAGCAATGGGCATGATGATGGCAAGAAGTATTAATTTGAATTCTACGCTTCAAACGGCAACGCCAGCCATTGAAATTAATCGTCTATTTGCTCTCATGGGTTTCGGGATTGACGCTTTAAAATTGATTGCCTTGGTGATTATTATCGTATCTGGATTGAGCGTTTTTGTGTCGCTCTATAATTCCTTAAAAGAACGAAAATACGAAATGGCTTTAATGCTTTCGATGGGTGCGAGCCGAACAAGATTATTCTTTTTATTGTTATTAGAAGGATTGATAATCAGCGTTTTGGGCTTTGTTATCGGTATTATTTTGAGTCGTTTAGGACTTTGGATTATGTCAGAAAATATAGAACAAAATTTTCATTATGACTTCAACGTTTTATCTTTGCTTAAAGAAGAATTTTGGTTATTTTTAGGTGCATTGTTCATCGGATTATTAGCAGCGTCGATTCCATCTTTAGGAATTTATAACATCAACATTTCAAAAACATTAGCAGACGAGTAACACATGAAAATCAAGACATTTATTTTATTAGGTTTGATAGTTTCAACCTTTATTTCGGCAAAAAATGCTCCCGCTGAAAAACTCACTTGGGATATGTTGAAAGACGTTTCTTTTAAGAAAAAATGGTATCCGCAAGAATCCATTTTTATGTTGTACCCAACTTTTGGAGCACCTTTGAAAAAATTAGAAAACAAGGAAGTAACGATTAAAGGTTATGTTATTCCTGTGGATGTGGCAACGAATATGTACGTATTATCGGCATTTCCGTACAGTCAATGTTTCTTTTGTGGCGGGGCGGGTCCAGAATCGGTAATGTCATTGAAACCAAAGAAAAGTGAAGTAAGAAAGTACAAAACCGACGAAATGCACACTTTTACGGGAAAATTAAAACTCAACGCTGATGATATTTATGAGATGAATTACATCTTGGAACAAGCGGATTTAATTGAGTAA
>JAAFIU010000078.1 GCA_013298805.1 Cytophagales bacterium
CAAAAATGATTTTATTATGACGGAGGCAACTAAAAAAGCCTTTTCAGAAAGTCAGCAAATATATCTTGAACTGGACATGGACGACCCGCAAATGATGACTGAAATGCAAAAAAATCTGATGATGACTGACGGTTCAACGTTAAAAACATTATTGTCAGAATCTGATTATCAAAAAGTTAGCACCTTTTTCAAGGATTCTTTGAAGACAAATATTACGATGTTTGAGCAAATGAAACCCTTTGTTTTGAGTTCTTTTACCATCCCCAAAATGTTAAATTGCCCGATGCAAGGTTACGAAGAAGTTTTTGTAAAAATGGCGAGCCAAGAACATAAAGAGGTTTTAGGATTGGAAACTGTGCAAGAACAATTTGCGGCAATTGATAAAATGGGCATGAAAAAACAAGCTGAAGAAATGCTTGTACAATTAATCACGAATTGGAACGAAGGAAAGGCTGAATTGAAGAAGTTAATCTCGGACTACAAAAAACAAGACGTGGATTTAATGATGGCAGATATGGCAAATTCAAAGTTTTCAAGTGATGGATTTGAGAAAGATATTTTAGAAACTCGTAATCAAAATTGGATTAGCAGAATTGCCAAAATCTCGAAAGAAAAACCTACTTTTTTTGCTGTTGGTGCTGGTCATTTAGGTGGTTCTAAAGGAGTAATTGCTCTCTTAAAAAAACAAGGTTATACTGTAAAAGCAGTAAAGTAAGTAAGTAACACAGGTTTTCAACCTGTCAATACTAATCATGTTAAAACTATCAGAAATATACATTTATCCCGTAAAATCTTTGGGCGGAATTGCTCTTTCAAAAGCAAATATCACCGATAGAGGACTTGAAAATGACCGTCGTTTTATGTTGGTTGATGAAAACGGACGATTTTTGAGTCAGCGAGAGTTTCCTGTTTTGGCTATTTTTCAAACGGCAATTACACACAATAATTTAGTAATTACCAATCGCAAAACGGATGAAAATTTAACCGTAAATCTTAACAAACCTACTACTTCAAACGCTATCAAAGTAACTGTTTGGGATGATGAAGTTGAGTCTTTGGAAGTCAGTAACGAAGCTACTCAGTGGTTTACGGAGGCATTAGGTTCGACGACTCGTCTTGTATATATGCCCGACGAAAGTCATAGAAAAACGGATGCAAATTATTCATTAAAAGGCGATGAAATTACTTCATTTTCAGACGGTTATCCAATCTTAATTGCAGGTCAATCTTCCCTTGATGATTTGAATAATCGCTTAGCATCGAAGGTCAATATTAACCGTTTTAGACCCAATTTAGTATTTACAGGTGGCGAAGCATTTGAAGAAGACGCTTGGCATGAATTTGCCGTTGGCGATGTTCGTTTTTTTGGCGTAAAACCTTGTGCAAGATGTATCATGACGACCATTGACCAAGCAACAGGCGAAAAATCTGGTAAAGAACCGTTGTTAACTTTAAATAAATTTCGGAAGGCAGGGAATAAAATTTTGTTTGGTCAAAATGTGTTGATAAGTCAGTTGGGAGCAATAGCCGTTGGAGATTCGATAGAAGTGAAAAGCCGTCAGAAATTAGCCAAATTTGAAATTGTTTAGATTACTAAAAATAGCCCATTTGCTGAGTTTGGATGTAGTTTTCGGGGCAATGATTTGTAATATCATGTTCTGGAAACTATCTTTTCCCAATGCTCAAATCCCAATTCCTGTTGTTTTGATTTTGGGCTTTTCCGTTTGGATTATCTACATTTTAGACAGATTATTGGACAATCAAAAACCAAATCAAATTGCGACAGAAAGACATCATTTTCATCAAAAATACCGTAAAAATTTATGGGTTTGTATCGGTCTTTCAGTCTTACTTTCTTCCGTCTTGTTATTTTACATTCCTTATAAAATTTTCATTTTAGGAATCATAACATTCTCAATTACAGGAATCTACCTCTATTTAACCAGTCAATTCTCTTCAGAAAACAATTTTCAACATTATAAAGAACCTATTACCGCAGCCGTATATACAATGGGCGTTTTTACCATCACAATTCTAAATAATTTCTCTGTTATCAATTTATTCATCGGACTCCTTTTTTTGCTCATTATTTTCCAAAATCTTCTTCTTTTTTCTCTTTCAGAATTTAAAAAAAGTCCCAATTGTCATAATCTTGCCAGTTATTGGGGAACTAAAAATTCCCATAAAATTATTATCCTTATAAGTGTCATTGTGATGTCAATTGGTTTTTATTGGATGAAGACCAATGAACTAACTTATTTTAGTAAAGTATTTTTCATTGAAATACTCATGAGTTTTATTCTTTTGATAATCAGTTTATTCAACGACACTTTTCTGATAAATGACCGCTACCGTTGGGTAGGAGATGGCATTTTTTTATTACCTTTATTTATTATTTTTTGAAAAATTAGTATCCCCAATCATTCAACAAATGAATCAAGCCGAAACTAAACAGTCGCCATACATTGCCCTCAAATACCCCCAATTTGTTGCTTTTATTTTTGCCAATAGCTTCGTAACCATGGCTTTGTTAATCCAAGAGGTTGTTTTGGGTTACGCCATTTACAAAATCACCCACGACCCACTTGCGTTAGGATTAATTGGTTTGGCAGAAGCTTTACCTTACATTTCTTTGGCTCTTTTTGGTGGACACTTAGCCGACCGTCGCAATAAAAAAACACTCATGCAAGCCAGTCTTGCCTTAATTATTGTGAGTTCATTGGTACTTATTTGGGCAACATCACCCAATTCTGGACTTTCGCAATCGCAATTATTGACCGTTGTTTATGGCGTAATTATGTTGATTGGCTTTGCCAGAGGTTTTTATAGTCCAGCGTCTTCATCGCTCAATCCGTTTTTAATTCCAAAAGAAGTTTTTGCCAACGCAGCCACATGGCAAAGTTCATTTTGGCAAGCAGGGGCAATTTTAGGTCCTGGATTAGCTGGTTTTTTATACGCTTATTTGGGTTTAACCAATACGCTTTGGGTAGTTGTAGGACTTTTTGGCGTAGTGATGTTATTAATTTCAACGATAACATCCCCTCCTATTCCTGCCCAAAATGAGCAGAAAGTCAATATTTTTTATTCATTACGAGAAGGAATCGCTTACGTTTTCAAAACAAAAGTGATTCTGTATTCTATTTCATTAGATTTATTCTCGGTACTTTTTGGGGGTGTAATCGCTTTATTACCAGTCTATTCCGAAGATATTCTGCATGTTGGGGCAGAAGGTTTGGGGATTCTTCGGGCAGCACCATCAATCGGAGCAGTCCTCACGATGTTGGTAATGGTATATTTTCCACCGCTTAATAACGCTTGGAGAAATTTACTTTTAGCTATTGCAGGTTTTGGGATTGCCACTTTGGTTTTTGCACTTTCTACCAATATTTGGCTTTCGGCAGGTGCATTATTTCTTACAGGAGCATTTGACAGCGTAAGTGTAATTATTCGTCAAACGGTTTTACGCTACTTTACACCCGATGAAATGCGTGGTCGGGTTTCTTCGGTAAACGGTATTTTCGTAAGTTCTTCTAACGAATTAGGAGCATTTGAATCGGGACTCGCCGCAAAATTATTAGGAACAGTTCCTTCGGTAGTTTTCGGCGGAGCAATGACCATGATTATCGTGACCATCGTATGGTTTCGTTCAAAGGAATTATTTAATTTAAAATTCGATAAATAGCTATTGGTGATTGAGTGAATCTTTTTAAATCACTAAATCACAATTAACTCAATCTTCATTCACAAATCCAAAAACATGACAAATACGCAAGTAAAATTGGCGGCTCGACCAGTGGGAAATCCTAAAGAGAGCGATTTAAGCATCGAAGAATCAACCATTCCAACGATTCAAGAAGGCGAAGTTCTTATTAAAACCAAATATATTTCTCTCGACCCTGCCATGCGTGGTTGGATGAACGAAGGTAAATCTTACATAAAACCCATTCAAATTGGAGAGGTTTTCAGAGCTGGAACGGCGGGACAAATCATTGAATCAAATAATCCAGATTTTGCCGTTGGACAATACGTTACAGGCGGTTGGGGCGTGCAAGAATACGCAGTTTCAACGGGAAAAGATTTAGTAAAAGTAGATACCAATATTGCACCACTCACTACTTATTTATCAACATTAGGAATGCCAGGAATGACCGCTTATTTTGGTTTTTTAGATACTGGATTACCCAAAGCAGGTGATACAGTGGTTGTTTCGGGAGCATCGGGTGCAGTAGGAAGTGTGGTTGGACAAATTGCTAAAATTAAGGGTTGTAAAGTTGTTGGTATTGCTGGCGACCAAGAAAAATGTGATTACTGCGTCAATGAGTTGGGCTTCGATGCCTGTATCAATTATAAAACTGAAGACGTAAGAAAAGCCCTTAAAACTGCTTGTCCAGAAGGAATTGATATTTATTTTGATAACGTTGGCGGTGATATTTTAGACACTGTTTTGGGGCAAATCAGAATGAAAGCCCGTATCGTTATTTGTGGAGCAATTTCTCAATATAATAATACTGAACCTGTAAAAGGACCTTCAAATTACCTTGCTTTATTGGTAAATCGTGCCAGAATGGAAGGTATCGTCGTATTCGACAATGCCGCCAATTACGGAAAAGCAGCTCGTGAAATGGCTGGTTGGATTCACGAAGGAAAACTGCAATCGAAAGTACATATCGAAAAAGGAATTCGTAATTTCTTACCAACGATGATGATGTTATTCTCAGGAAAAAATTTCGGGAAACTCATTTTAGAAGTTGAATAGAATCAAAAACACCCCAAAAGCATTCAAACTTTTGGGGTGTTTTCATTATCAATTGTCAATTTACAATTATCAATTAACTATCTCATTTTCTCCAAAGCTGCCGTAAATTTTTGTGTATCTATTTTTTCTCGTAGAGCCACATCATAAGCTTTTTGTTCAATGTCCAAAGCCATTTGTTTATCACCAAGTTTCAACATTAATTGTGCGTAAGAGTGATAACTATCGGGTGTTTCCACCAATTCCAACGAACGTTTTGCCCATTCAACCGCTTTTAGCAATTTTGCTTTATCATCAACTTGGTCATAAAATGCTTTGACCACTTCATTCAATTCATTCGCTGTCAAACGAGCCATTGTGTATTTGGCATTCTTTTTCAAGTTTTGATAAAGAACTGCTCCAGCACCAACTGAATCACGAATGCCCAATTTATAGGCCTGCATAATTTTTTCGTATTCCCACATATCTTGTCTGCGAATACTTTCAATTTGTACAAACATTACGTATTGATCAAGGTATTCTTCTGCTGCTACCGAAAATTTGTTGACATCTTTCATCGCTAAATAAAATGCCAATTTATTTTTGTCGTTTACACGGTCAGCCGTGTTTGGTAATGCCTTCAAATTGGCAGCCAAAGCCCTATCAAAAAGAGCTTGATTTTTGTTTGTTAAGGCTTCGCTAAATACTTCATTAATACTTTGTGAGAAAGCCATATTAACTTTCTCTACGCCACCTTCAAACAAACTTTCTGCTTTTTCACGAGATTTCAATAAAACTTCAAATGCTTTTCCATCAATTTTAAATCCGTTATTGACAATTAAACGAAGCGTTTTATCAGTAGAAAGTTGAACAGGGGGCAATGCTTTTACGTATTCATCCACCAATGTTGTATTGTCAATATTGGCATATAATGACCGAACAGAAATATATTCATAAAGAAACTCTGCATCTTTACGCCCTTCGTTATACAGTTTATCTAATGCCCAAAGCGGTTTTGCATTGGCTTGATTATTCAAAACCATATCAGCTTCTTTCAATAAGTCGGGAGCTCGCAAAAGTCCTTCTTGCTTATAAATTAGATTCTCGCTTGGGTCAACAAACAAACAGGTAGGGTACGACGTAACTTTGTAGCGTTTTGCTAAAGTTATCCCAAAGCCTTTTTCTGCATCAACTTTATAGTTAATAAATTTAGTATTGAATTTATCTCCAACCGCTGACTCCGTAAAGGTCTTTTTATCCATCTCTTTACATGGTCCGCACCAAGTTGTATAGATGTCCACGAAGATTAATTTCTTCTGGTTTTTAGCCTGCATTAAAACATTCTGCCAATCATCCTGCCGAAAAACAATCCCCTGTGAAAAGGTCTGAGTTGCAGCCAAAATACTGACTATCAGACATATTAGAAACAGGTACAATTTTTTCATTTCTTTTTAATGGTTTTAAAATTCATTAAGTTTATGTTTTGGGGCGGATTCTATATCTTCAAGCAAAACACAAATAACTCCAAAATTAATTTGAAAATTATTTAGTTTAAACAATAAATTATTTTCTTTTTAAGTAACAATGAAAAAACGAGATTTATCGTTTCATATTCGCAAATTCATTATTCAAAACTTCAATATAATTACTATCGTTTTTTTCCTGCTTTGCCAATTCCAAAGCTTTTTCCATTAAACGAATAGCTTCTTTTTTACTGCCTAAAGTAAACAAAAGTCTTGAATAAATTTCGTTATTACTTGCTTTTTCTTCAATTTCTAATGATTTCCGAATCCAAACAACTGCTTTTTCTAATTTTTCACGTTCTTTAAAATGCTCTACTACAAATTTTGAAGCTTTCTTTAATTTTTGACTATATACGTCTCCAACTTCTGGAAGGTTTTTGAAACTTGCCGTATTTTTCTTCAAAATGTAAGTTTCCATGAAAAATTCTGCCGTGATGAAAAACTTTTCAGGCTGATTGCTCAGCATAAAATAATTCATTTTTGCATCTGTATTCCATTCATTTGCCTCCGCAAAAGTCTTGCTCAGTCGCCCATTGGCTACCAAAACGTCATTGAGCAATTTTTCGTTTTTTTGATTAACTGCTTTGTTCAGATTTTGGGATATGATGCCTTTAATTTTTCGCTCTATGACCGACTCATTTTTACGAGTAATCAAGTAATCAAAAGCTTGTCCACGAAGTTGAGACGCATTTTCTAAAATAAGTTTCTCCGTCTTTTCAGACTTTAATTGTTCCGCCGTAATTTTCGATAAATATTCATCTAATATTCTTCCATTATCCAATTTTTGAAAAGCCCTTGCCTTGATGTATTCATACAAAAAAGGGACATCACGTTTTCCCTTTGTGTAAGCTTGTTCCAACTCATCATCAGAAGCACTGATTTGATTTCTCTCTTTTACCTGATCTGCCGACTCCAATAATCTTTCCGTCGGACGAAAACCTTCTAATTTCATCACCACATTCCAGTCACCATCAATAAACATACTGGTTGGGTAACTATCCAACTCAAAATAATCTACCAAATCTCTGCCTTCGCCTTTTTCTCCGTCAATTTTGTAATTAATAAAATTGTCATTGAATAATTTTCCGACCGTCGGATTAGCAAAAACCTCCGCATCCATTTGTTTACAAGGTCCACACCAAGTGGTATAAATATCAATGTAAATCAGTTTTTTCTGAGCTTTTGCTTTGTTCAAAATACTTTCAAAACTACCCTGCTCCCAACGAATTCCTTGGGCTAACAATTGAGCATTAATCAAAATACTAATTATAAAAAAACTAAAAAAATATCTAATTTGCTTATTCATTGATTCTTTTGATGTTCGATAATAAACCTTTAAATGTTATCTGTAAAAATGCCAAAATATTTTGACATAGACGATTTTATCCAAAGCAAAGATAAGTCTCTCAGACCGCTACTCCTACAATTACGGAAGGTCATCACGCTTGCTCATCCAAACATTAGAGAGCAAATATCTTGGAGTATTCCTTTTTTCTATTGTTTCGACCATCTTTGTTATTTAAACGTCATCAAGAAAACGAATGTTGTTGAGGTTTGTTTTGCCAAAGGTTTTCACTTGAGCAACGAAGCTGGATTATTAGATGCCAAGAAACGTAAATTGGTTAAAGGTATTACGTTCAAGGATTTAAAGGATTATGAAGAAAAAGAAGAAGGTTTTCTCGAAACCTTACAAGAAGCAATTTTATTTAACGAAATGAACCCTGAAATTAAGTTTTATAATATGGTTACTGGAAAGGGATAAAATTATGCAAAGAATCTTGAGAAAAATTGCCGAAGGAGAAATAGGCAATTTAGGAGATACTTCAATATGAACTAATTTATACCGAAAGAGAAGTTAAACAGGTTCATAATAAAAAGCCTCTCAAACTTAATTTGAGGGGCTTTCTATTGAGTTGAGAAGTTATTTTACAACTTGTACATTATTTTCTATACTTTGGGACATCAAAGAGTTAATGATTTTTTTAGTATCATCACTACTAAATATTTCCTTTAATCTTGCTAATAATTCTTCTTCATTTTTTATAGAAAAAGAACTTTCACTTTGAAATTTGCAGGGGAAACCAAATATATCCTCCTCAACAATTGTAAAAAGAGTGTAAGTATAATTATTTAAATTTGGAGCAACTATCTGAAAGCTATGAGAAAATTGATTTCGCCATGATTCAGTTCTAATATTTCCTGTTAGTATATTTTTTGTGCTTTTCCCTAAAAAACTTGCTTGCTCACGCAAAATGATTTTAGGATTTCTAACGATTTCATCTGTTGTAAAATCGGGCCAAAGGTTTTCTATTATAGCTGTCATTTTAAATCAAGATTTAATGTGAATATTAATGGTAAATGGTCTGAATATTCGTCATTAGGTATTCCTCTCTTTGTTAGAAGCGTCTTTTCTCCATCAGAATCAACAAACCTTAAACTATCTTTTTCAAAATTATCAATTAAAGACGGTCTAAGCAATACTTGGTCAAAAACATTCCAATGATAGTTTACTAATTCTGCATTTTTGTAAAAGTAACTCCCTGCTACATTATTTCCAATATCTCCATGCAAACTCCACATAGGGTTGTAGAAATAATAATATTTCTCTTTTGATACAATTCTGGACTCATTTTTGGCAATTTCACTATCCATTATTGCATGAAAACTTTCTGCATCAACCATTCCGATATCCGAGGGATTCATGTTGAAGTCTCCAATAACAACTGTATTATTTAAGTTCTGTTCTATTTCAATTTCATTGATTCTTCTTGCCACTCTCCCAGCATAAGACCTGATACTCTCGGGTTGATTGTTTCTTTTATCAGGTAAATGAATTAGGAATATTAACAACTCTTCTCCAACTGGAACTTTTATTTTAAAGCAAACATATCTGTCTTCTTGCTCTATTGGAATGATAAAATGAGTGCTAAATTTTGTAATAACTTTAAATTTATTAGATTGAAATATGGGATTTTGAAATTCGTATTCTACTTGTTCCAAATTTAACTCTAATAATAGTTGAGCGTCATTCAAATTGGGTTCTGCAAGCAAAATAACATCAATATTGTTGTGTTTGGCAATATTAGCTATTTCTTTGATAAGTGGTTTGCGGTTGGTGTTCCAGAACAAAAAATTAAGTCTTTGCATTTTGTGGATGTAAAATAAATGATAGTTACAAAGCTATCTATAAATTTCAAATCCCCCAAATCCCACCAAACCAACACTTCATCCCAAACATTTTCAACTTCATCACTTCCATTTTTAGCGGTGTAATGTTCTGTATAGTTTTGAATCATCAAACAAATCAAAACTAATTTAACAGCTATGGAACTTACCTTTACGCCCACAAATGTATCATGGAGTCGCCCAAAAAGTGACTATAAAAAAAATGCTCACGAATTTTTAAATTACGTTAAAAATCCAAATTACGTTGTCGAAGAAAGTACGATGCCTATTCAACTCAAAATTGCTTCGATTAAACAGTTGCTCAAATTCAAATTGAGCCTTTTACCAATAGTCCTTTTTCTTATCGTCATTACGAAAAGGCTAACTGGTGCCGAAAGTGTAGCTTGGGACAAAAATTGGACGAACTATTTAATGATTGTCGCTTTTGCTCCAATATTTGAAGAACTTACTTTTAGATATGCTCTGAGATTCAGTAAAACTGCCATTGCAATAATGCTGGTAATGGTTGTTTGGTTAATAGCAAGGTTTACCGTAAAATCTAATCAAGACATCGTTCTGATTGTGGGTATTGTCTTTACTCTAATTCCAGTCATTAGACTTGCTATAAAACCTTTTGATAATCAGCTTGAACAACAATGGATTCGCTTTTTCCCTTTCATTTTTCACTTATCTGCTATTATCTTTGGACTGATGCACCTCTCGAATTTTGAGCATATCAATAATTATTTTTTAGCCATTCCATTGGTGAGTAGTCAATTTGTATCGGGTTACGTTTTGGGTTTTATTAGAATGAAATTCGGACTTATTTATAGTATGGGTTTACATTCTGTTTGGAATTTCATTGCCAGTTTCCCTATTTTAATCATGCTAATTGCTAAACTTTTTTAAGATGAAAAATACGATAAATAATATCCAAGTTTGGATGAATAAGAATAGAGAATGGTTGATTTTAATAGTTGGACTAATTGCTTTGACAATACTGACTGATGTAACAGATATTATAACAAGTTTTTCAAAAGGCTTTTATGATGGATTTAGTGAATGTAAAGATTGTCCAAATAATATAAAAACATCTGGTATTTGGTTTAATATTGTGTTATTTGTCGTGATAATAATAACCTTAATACTTATTTTTTTTACATTAAAGTTTACATTGAATCTTTTTTATATATTCTTCTTTAAAGTTGTTTTTAGAGAAAATAAAATTCTAAATATCATCTCATTTGTCATTTGGTTTTTATTTTTTTACAATTTGATAGGAGAAGGTATTTTGTGGATGTTTGAAAAGAATAAGGTATATGAGAAATCTACTAATTTAACTGCAAGCGAACATAGAGATTTATTTGCAAGTGCATTGACAGCTTTGTTTTTTCTCTTAATAATTATCTATAGTTTAGTGAAAAACTTTGTCATCAACGCCAAAACACAAGCCCAATTAATCGCTCAAAAATCCCAAGCGGAACTAACGGCTTTGAAGGCTCAGATTAACCCCCATTTTTTGTTTAATGTGCTAAATAACCTTTATGGCTCGGCAATTATTGAGGAAAGTCCCAAAACTTCGGAAGGAATTTTACAACTTTCAAGCATTATGCGACACGTGGTGGAGGGAACGAAAAACGAAAAAATTGAGGTGGAAAAAGAGATTCGTTTTCTGCACGATTTTATAGAATTAAATAAAATGCGAATACCGAACCGACCAAATATCAGAATTGAAACGGATATTTATTGGGATGAAAACCCTGCTCAAATTGCTCCCTTATTGGTAATTCCATACATCGAAAATGCCTTTAAATACGGAATCAGTATCAACGAAGAAAGTTTTATTGAAATGAGTTTTCGAGTTGAAAATCAGCAACTTACCTTTATCTGTAAAAACAGTATTATTAAACTAAATGATAAGTTAGAAGTCGGAACGGGAACTGGTTTAGAAAATACCAAACGCCGTTTAGATTTATATTATCCTGGAGGTTATCAGCTCGCTACGAATTCGTCTGATAATGTTTTTACCGTTTCACTTATTGTAAATTTGTAGGATAGGTTTACAACCCAATGTCGTTTAGTTAAGCATTTTGAATTAAGAATTCAGAACAAAGAATTTAGATTTTAGAAGTTTTACAGAGGATATTTTACTTCTTCATTCTCCATTCCTTGTTCTAAATTCTGGCTTATTCCCTTAACTAAACGCCATTGGGTTTCCAACCTGTCACTCCATGGTTTTTCAATTGACAGGTTGTAAACCTGCCCTACAATTCAACTAATTACAGGTTAAAACCTGTGCTACTCAAAATGCTCAAAGCCATTGCCATTGATGACGAACCTTTAGCCTTGGAAGTCATAAAAGCTCATGCCAAAAAGATAAGTTTTCTCGAACTTAATGCCACCTTCGTAAGTGCCAAAGAAGCCTTAGAATACTTAAAACAAAATCCCGTTGATTTGGTGTTTTTAGACATCAATATGCCCGACATTTCGGGTTTGGATTTTTCACAATTATTGCCCAATAATACGGCTGTTGTCTTTGTAACAGCGTATTCTCAATATGCGGTTGATGCCTTTAATTTGAACGCTATTGACTATTTAATGAAGCCCATTGAGTTTACAAGGTTTATGAAGGCTTGCCAAAAAGTGTATGATAATGTCCAAAATTCAAAGGGTGAACCTGTTGATATGACGTATCTTTTTGTGAAAGAAGGTTATGATTTGGTCAGAATTGTGGTGGATGATTTACTATATGTACAGTCGGAAGGAAATTATCTGACCTTCAAAGAAAAGAATAGAAAAACGCTTACTCGGATGACCATGACGGAGGCGATGGAATCTCTGCCCAAGCATAAATTTATGCGTATTCATAAGTCATATTTGGTTAATCTCAATCATGTTTTGAAAGTAGAAAAACACCAAATTAGTGTTACTGATAATGTTTTTGTACCCATTGCCGCCAATTATCACAGTGAACTGATGGATGCCTTGAAATTACTTTGGAAAGTGATGTGATTTTGCCTATTTTTACACATCAATTTAATCTCCCTAAAAATGCAAACATTCACTACTTCTTTAGACAAATTCAATAAAATTACGACTACTGCTGTCCTTGCTCTTATAATCGTAATTGTTGGTTTTTCTTTGTATAAAATTGGGCAAACCGACCAAGAAATTCTAACGATTACCGTCATTCCAATTATAGTTATCTGCCTAATTGCTTACTCATTTCGCCCCAATAATTATTCAGTTGATGAGGATAAATTATTGATACATCGCATGATAAAAGACGTTGAAATTAAGAGAGATAACATTAAATCCGTAGAAATAATTGACGAATCAAAAGTCAAAAATAGTATTCGTACATTTGGTTCGGGTGGATTTTTTGGCAGTTTTGGTAAATTCTGGAATTCTACTTTGGGGAGTATGACGTGGTATGTGACTCGCAAAAACAACTTTGTATTAGTAGAAACCAACGACCAAAAGAAAATAATCCTTACGCCTGATAATCCAGAAGATTTTGTGGCATTTTTCAATAAAATTGCCATTCTCTAAAATTAATTTCAATTACCCAATGTTCTAATTATTCCGCCTGTTTTTCTTCTTTTGGGCCTCTGAGGTGAATTACCAAGCCATTTAAGAAATTACGGAGAATCTGGTCTCCACATTTTTTGAATTTAGGATGGTCTTCAGTTCTGAACATATCTCCCAACTCTGCATTTGAGGCTTTAAAGCCAACCAATGATAAAATATGAATAATGTCATCGTTACGAAGGCTAAGGGCAACCCTCAATTTTTTCAAAATATCGTTATTTGACATATTTTGTTGATTTTTTTATTTAATTTTTTTTCAGACCCAAGCAGGTTAGATTAAAATCTATCTCCTGTTTTATCTGTTTACAAAATTAAGGGAATAAATATTTACACACTAACTTTATTTGCTGTCACATCTTTAAGAGCTTAAACAGTTTCGCCTTTTTTCTACCTGCGTCCTCATTTACTTGAAAATAGCCTTATTTATTTTTGAGTTATGCTCGTCTTTATATTTATGTTTGAATAATTATTTTTTATCTTAAAATGTTTTTATTTTATGTAAGTACTTATATATTTGCAAAATGGATTTTTATCAAAAATTAGGCGGACTGATTTTAGGAAGTCGTCTTCGCCGATTGAGCGAATATTTTTTAGCAGAAGTAAATAAAGTGTATGCCGATAAAGGCTTGGCTTTTGATGCTTCGTGGTTTTCGGTTTTCTATATTTTATCGAAAAATGAACAAGTTTCGATGATAGATATTGCCGAAACACTCGAAATTTCGCATTCTGCGGTGAGTCAGCTTATCAAAAATTTGGAGAAAAAAGGCTTCATCGAAAGCTATCCCTCCGAAAATGATGGCAGAAAGCGTTTGTTAAGATTTAGCGAAGAAGGCAAAAAAATGCAGGAAAATATCGCTCCAATTTGGGATGCTCTGCAAAATGCGATGATAGAATTAATGCAAGAAAATGAGAATAATGCTCTCTTGCTCAAATCATTAGAAAGCATCGAAAACAGTTTTGCCAATAAAAGTTTGAGCGAAAGAATAAAGAAATAATTGGGAATTTGGATTTCGGATTTGGGAATTATTCTATCCCAACATTTCTCATTCCGAATTCCAAATTCCAAAATCCCCAATCCTATGTTTCATTACGGAAAAGATACATTAACAGTTGGAAAAACGGTTTTGCTGGCAGATGGCAAAATGGAAGGTGTTTTGTGCGAAGAAATTCGACAAAAAATTGAGGAAAGCCATCAATTTGTCAAAAATATTGTCGAAAACCAAGAAGTAGTTTATGGCATCAACACCGGTTTTGGCCCTTTGTGCGATATGCCAATTTCTATTGAGCAAACCAAAACCTTGCAATATAATTTGCTGATAAGTCATAGTGTAGGTGTGGGCAATCCGATTTTGCCAGAAATTGCCAAAACCATGTTAATCTGCAAAGTTCATGCCTTAGCACAAGGCTTTTCGGGCATTAGTTTAGCAACTTTAGAGCGAATTTTGTGGCATATTGACAACGATGTAATTCCGCTTGTACCCGAAAAAGGTTCAGTTGGAGCATCAGGCGATTTAGCTCCTTTGGCTCATTTGTTTTTGCCTTTACTTGGTTTGGGCAGCGTGTATGTAGAAGGAAAACTTATTTCGGCAAAAGAGGCTTTGGCAAAATTTGGTTTGTCGCCCATCGAATTAGGACCAAAAGAAGGTTTGGCTCTTATCAACGGCACACAATTTATTTTGGCTCATGCCGTGCGAGCAGTGGCACGTTTGCATCATTGCCTCGAACTGGCAGACATTATTGGAGCAATTTCGTTAGAGGCTTTGATGGGTTCGGTAAAGCCTTTTGATGCTCGTTTGCACACTATTCGCCCATTTAGAGGCTGCCAATTAGTGGCTCAACGTTTACGTAAACTGACCGAAGATTCAGAAGTTTTAACATCGCATACCGATTGCGGACGTGTGCAAGACCCTTATTCGTTGCGTTGTATGCCACAAGTACATGGAGCTTCTCGCAATGCGTGGTTGCATTTGAAAGAATTGACCGAAATAGAATTGAACTCTGTAACAGATAATCCTGTGATTTTGGGCGACCACGATACCATTAGTGGGGGTAATTTTCATGGGCAACCCTTAGCTTTACCGCTTGATTATGCCACATTGGCGGCTGCCGAAGTGGGCAATATAGCTGATAGACGTTGTTATTTGATGCTCGAAGGACGTTTTGGTTTGCCTAAATTATTGTTGAAAGAAACAGGATTAAATTCGGGTTTTATGATTCCGCAATACACCACAGCGGCATTGGTTTCTGAAAATAAATCTTTGTGTTTTCCAGCCTCTGCCGATAGTATTCCAACCTCTTTGGGACAAGAAGACCACGTTTCGATGGGTTCTATTAGTGGTCGAAAATTGAATCAAGTCATTGATAATCTGGAATATATTTTAGCCATTGAGCTTTTGTATGCTTCGCAAGCCTTAGAATTTAGACGACCGCTCAAATCGAGCAAAATTGTAGAAACTACCATCGAAAAAATTAGAGAATTTGTGCCTTTTGCCACCGAAGACAAGATTTTTTCGGAAGATATTAATACACTTCATCAATTACTAAAAACCAATATTTTAACTGACATTATCAAATCTGAAAACCTTAACGAAAACTATGACGACTTCAGAATTTCTTAATACTTATGCCAATCACCCGCATTATAAAGCTCCGAGAGGAACAACTTTACACGCAAAATCGTGGCAAACAGAAGCTCCTTTACGCATGTTATTGAATAATTTGGATGCCGAAGTTGCCGAAAATCCTGCCGAATTGGTGGTATATGGCGGTATTGG
>JAAFIU010000425.1 GCA_013298805.1 Cytophagales bacterium
TACAGTAAAAGTTTCAGCACGGAATTCTGAACCAAAAGCAACATTCAATTTATCACTTACTGATTTAGAAATATCAATGTTTCCTACATTATGTGAGAATTCGTATCCACCTGGTTTGAAATAAGTTGGAGAATTTTTACCCAATGAGCGGTTACGTGAATTTGAAACCGTATAAAGTTGTTTATTATCTCCCGTCGTAAAACTTAAATCTGTCTTCCAGCCATTCATTTCCTTACGAATACCAACAGTTGCATTATAGTCATTCAAATCACCTTGAAACGTGGGTACATATCCAAGATATGGTTGTCCAGCCGGTGTCAAAAGACCATTGTCTGTTGTACGCCAATAAGGAGTACGATAATTAGCAAAACTGTTTACTCTTTTGTAGATATAAGCAGCATTATAGTACAATTCGGTATTTTCGCCCATTGGAGAAGCACCATTAATTAAAAACTTCGCTGAAGTATTTTCAGGCTGACCATTTACGTTACCCGCATCTGGTTTAAGAGCTAAAAATTTCTTTACATCTGCTAATGGAGCGCCAAAACCTAAATCAGGGTCTGCTTCGGCTTCTGCACTTACAGTACCAGGGCGATTGGCCAAGGCTGTTCTACTGAAATCAATGGTATAATTAATAAAACCACCATTTCCAAAATTAGAACCATTATTTACAGCAACACCAATGTGTTGTCCATCTCCTTTTCCTGTAATACCTGTCGTAAGTGTTGCAGAGCCATAATCAAACTTATCTTTTAAGATAATGTTCATTACACCCGCAATAGCATCTGAACCGTATTGTGCTGATGCCCCATCACGTAAAATCTCAACACGCTTAATTGCTTGTTGTGGAATTGCCGAAATATCTGCACCCGATTCTCCACGACCTGGCGATGTTTGAATATACATCAAGGCACTGGTATTTTTACGTTTCCCGTTAATCAAGACTAACAAACGGCTTGGCCCCATGTTACGAATTTCGTAAGGGTCAAGTAAAGATGTTGCATCATTTACTGGTGTGTTAACAGTATTGAAAGAAGGCACAGTGTATTGAAGAGCTTTGTCAAAAGTAGTTTGACCTGTGGTTCTCAAATCAGCCGCTGAAATAATATCTAATGGCAGAGGAGTATCGGTCATGGTTCTTTTTGAGTTACGACTACCCGTTGAAACCAAAACTTCGCCAAGTTGTGTAGTAGAAGGCTCAAGTTGAACATCAATAATTGTTGAAGTAACAACTTTGGTGATAGTGGTATAACCAACAAAAGAGAAAACTAATTTGCTACCTTCTGTAGCAACAATTTTGTAATTACCGTTGGCATCAGTAACCACACCACGGCTTGTACCTTGTACAGATACGTTTACGCTTGGAAGTGCAGCACCGCCAGAAGCATCTGTAACTTTACCAGTACGTTCTTGGGCAAACAGAGTACCCAAAGTCCCGAACATAATCAGGACAAATGATAGAATTTGTTTCATGGAATTATTAGAAAAGGTTAATGTTTAATAAAAATAAACTCTAAATCAAATAGATTGTGATTTGACCATTTTTTCATCAAACCAAATATTATTCTGACTTAGTGAGCATTTAGCAATTATTATTTTATTTTCTCGAAATTAACAGATAAATTTTAAAATCCCAAAAATGTTAAAACTTGCTTTTGTCAGTTTTAGGATTTAATTCAGAATATTGCCATTTTATAAACCAAACTTGCGGCTAAGCGAGCGGTGCGGTTATCAATATCCAAACTTGGATTGAGTTCGGCAATATCGGCACTTACTAACTTGGGCGATGCCAAAATGCTACGAAAAATATCTTTAAAAATTTTATCGGGTATAATGCCATTATAAGCCAACGCACTCACCGCAGGAGCAAAAGGCGCTGCAAATACATCCAAGCAAATAGTTAGATAAACAATGTCTATTTTATCAATAAATTCCTTGACTTTCAATAAGATAGCTTCTCGATTATCATAATTAAAATCATCTCCTAAAACATATTGTACGCCAAATTGATGGGCAGTATCAAAAAGTCGTTTGGTATTGCTGTTTTCTTGAATTCCCAAAACTAAGTAGTTGAAATCAGTTTCTTCGTGAGCAATTTGCCAAAATCCTGTTCCCGAACTTGCTCCAATGGCGGGTTCTGGCTCACGCATATCAAAATGAGCATCAAAATTGATAATACCAATTTTCTTAGTTGGAAATGCTTTTTTGATGCCTTGAAAATGCCCATAAGCCACCTCATGTCCACCCCCAAAAACAATAGGATGGTAATTGTGTTTGAGTAATTGGGCAATGGTATCCGAAAGTTCAGCTTGTGCAGTTTCTAAATGTTGGTCGGGGCAAATACAGTCGCCAACATCTGTAATCGTAAATTTATTTGCTTCATGAACTGGGAAGTTTGAACAAATTGTACGTAAAGTTGTAGGAGCAGTTTTTGCACCCACTCTGCCTTTGTTTCGTCTTACACCTTCGTCGCAAGCAAAACCTACAATGGCATAAGAAGCCTTTTTTCCTTGCATTGAAATAGCTGTAATAGGTTTACAATCAACAACTTGATGCCAACGCAAAACATCTGTTTCGTTTCCATCGGTACGTCCTTGCCAGTTGGTTTTGTTGGGGTGTTGGTACATGGTGT
>JAAFIU010000068.1 GCA_013298805.1 Cytophagales bacterium
AATGCACCGTGAAGAAGACTTGAGCTTTCAGAACGTAGTAACTTATAACCTTGACGAATATTACCCAATGGAAGCCGATGCCGTACAGAGTTACGTGCGTTTTATGCGTGAACAATTATTTGACCATGTGGATATTCCAGCGGGAAATTGGCATTTACCAGACGGAACGTTACCACTTGATAAAATTGGAGAGTTTTGTAAAGATTACGAAACCCAAATTGAACGTTACGGTGGTTTAGATTTCCAGTTATTGGGAATTGGTAGAAATGGACACATCGGTTTTAACGAACCAGGGTCGCTTATCAACTCTCGTACTCGATTAATGACGCTTGATTTGACAACCCAAATTGATGCTGCCAGTGATTTTGGGGGCTTAGCCAAAGTTTCAAAAAAGGCAATCACGATGGGTGTTCAGAAAATCATGGAAGCCAAAAGAGTCGTTCTTTGTGCATGGGGTGAACACAAAGCCATGAATGTGGCTCGTGCCGTTGAAGGGCAAGTTTCTTCTGATGTTCCTGCTTCGTATTTACAATTGCACGAAAATGCTTCTTTTATCATTGACACTTCGGCGGCTTCGCAATTGACTCGTATGCGTACACCGTGGATGGTGGATTCGGTAAATTGGGACAGACCAATGATTAAAAAAGCGGTTATTCACTTAGCTTTAACGGTGAATAAACCTGTACTGAAATTAACAAACTCTGACTATAACGAAAACGGATTGTCTGACCTTTTAGCCCTTTATGGTCAGGCGTATGATATTAATATTGAGGTATTTAACTTCTTACAACACTCCATTACGGGTTGGCCAGGTGGAAAGCCAAACGCTGACGATTCTAACCGTCCAGAACGTGCTTATCCTGCCAAGAAAAAAGTGATTATCTTTAGCCCACACCCCGACGACGATATTATTTCAATGGGTGGTACTTTCCAAAGATTGCACGACCAAGGACATGATGTTCACGTAGTTTATCAAACTTCTGGAAATATTGCCGTTGCCGATGATGAAGCTTTACGTTTTGCGGAATTTGTGGTTGACTTTAACGATAAATTTGAAGCCAATAATCCAAAAGCAAATCGCATATATAAAGAGGCGGCAAAATTCTTGAAAGCCAAAAAAGATTCAGAAATTGATACTGACGAAGTTCGCTACATTAAAGGTTTGATTCGTAGAGGAGAAGCCAAAAATACTTGTCGCTACGTAGGCATCAAAAAGGAAAATATCCACTTTTTGGATATGCCTTTTTATGAAACGGGTACAGTTCAGAAAAACCCAATTGGCAAAGCGGATGTGGAAGTTGTAATGAATGTTATCGACGAAATTCAACCGCACCAAATTTATGCCGCAGGTGATTTAGCTGACCCACACGGAACGCACAAAGTTTGTTTAGATGCCATTATGGAAGCCGTTCATAAACTCAAACATCGTGAATACATGAATAGCTGTTGGGTTTGGTTATACAAAGGAGCTTGGCAAGAGTGGGAAATCGACCAAATTGAAATGGCAGTTCCAATGTCTCCAGACCAAGTTTTGAAAAAACGTTATGGTATTTTCAAACACCAATCACAAAAAGACGGTGTGCCATTCCAAGGAACGGATGCTCGTGAATTCTGGCAACGTGCCGAAGACCGAAACAGTAATACCGCTAAATTATATAACCAGTTAGGTTTGGCGGAATACGAAGCAATGGAAGCTTTTGTTAGATGGAAATTCTAAGAATGGCGATTAAAATACATCAAGAAGTCAACGTTTTAATAGCGTTGGCTTTTTTCTTTTCAATTTGAAAGAAAATTAAGAACTTGTATGGATGTAGCATAAATTTAATTGAAAATCCGAAAAATGATTCCACCAATAAACTCAGCATTAATACAAGGAGAAATTGCTGATTATCATTTAGATGACGATGGCATTTTGTATTCTTATTCTAAAAAACCAGTCAGAACGGTTAAGAATATTTCTGAAAATATCGCTTTGGTAAAACAAATTACGGCTGACAAAAAAGTACCTCTATTGATTTATTTAAGTAATTCACCTGTACCTAACAAAGAAACTCGCAAATATTCTACCGAACAACTACCCAATATTTATACTGCAATGGCGATGGTTTCAAAAGATGGCTTAGGAAAATTTATCATGAATTTGCTTTTCAAATTTCAGAATCCACCAATACCCATGAAATCCTTTACCAATGATGTAGAAGCGAGAGAATGGCTCGTACAATTTTTGTAAATAAACACTTTTAAAAAACAACTCAAACCATGCAACGAAACTCATTCTTCAAACTATCATTTAGTATTTTATTCTTTTGCTGCTATTCTCTAAATCAAGTTTTTGCCCAACTCACTACTCCACCCAACGGAGGAAATACCAAAGCAACGGTCTCTGAATTTATTGGATTAACAGAAGTGAAAGTAATTTACAATCGTCCTGGGGTTAAAGGTCGGGAAGGGAAAATTTATGGTACTTCTATCGCCCATTTCGGTTTTGTGGACCAACATTTTGGGTTTAGCAAATCTGCCCCGTGGCGTGCAGGAGCAAATGAAAACACAATCATTAGCATAAGTAAAGATGTAAAAATTGAAGGGAAAACGCTTCCTGCGGGAAAATACGGTTTATTTATGGCTTTGTCCGAAAATGAAACCACCGTCATTTTCTCTAAAAATTATGATTCGTGGGGAAGTTTTTATTATGACCCCAAAGAAGACGCTTTACGTGTAACCGTAAAACAATTGAAAGACCAACCATTAGTAGAAAGACTAAAGTTTGAGTTCACTGACCAAACGGAATCTTCGGCAGTGTTGTCACTTTTATGGGAAAAATGGAAAATCCCGATGAAGATAGAAGTGGATTTAATTAACGACCAATTGAATACTTTCAGAGAAGAAATCAGGTCAGATAAAGGCTTTACGCATTTGGCTTTCGTACAAGCGGCAAAATATTGTTTAGAGAAAAATGTAAACTTGGAAGAAGGTTTGTTTTGGGCGGATAAAGCCATTACGGAGTCGTATATTGGGACAAGTAATTTTACGACTTTGAGCTTGAAAGCCAAGTTTTTAGAAAAATTAGGAAAATCGGAAGAAGCAAAAGAATTGATGAAAAAAGCCATTCCATTGGGAACTGTCATGGAATTGCATCAATACGGAAAAGAATTATTGCAAGCTAAAAAGACCACGGAAGCATTAGAGATTTTCAAGTTAAATGACAGTAAAAACCCAAATGATTACGTAGTAAAAATGGGCATGACCAGAGGATTATCAGCCATTGGTAAATATCAAGATGCTCTAAAATATGCCAAATCAGCCCTAACACTTATGCCCGAAAATTCTGTCGAAAAACCTAAAGTTGAAGATATGATTATAAAGTTATCGCAAGGAAAAGATGTGAATTGAGGGTTGAGTATTGGGTCTCAAGTATTAAGTACTAAGTCGTAAGTCTCTTAATCTTACTCTTAATACTTAATACCTGAGACTTAATACATTAATGAATTGAACTATTCGAGATAAGCTCTACGGTGTGAAAATCATATTTGAAAATATCATCAACTACTGAATTTGACTCAATATTCATAATTTCTTTAATCAAACCCGTCTTCATATCAAATACCCAACCGTGCAAATGTGGTAATTCGTGGTTTATCCAAGCACGTTGAATAATGGAGGTTTTTGCTAAATTTTTCACTTGTTCTTCTACATTCAATTCTACTAATCTATCAAAACGCAAATGTTCATCCGAAACATTTTTCAACTCATAATTATGTTTATCGTAAACCTCCTTGATATTACGTAACCACTTGTTAATCAATCCTAAATCAGAATTTCCCATCGCCGCTTTCACGCCTCCGCATCCGTAATGTCCACACACAATTACGTGCTTTACCTTCAACACTTCTACTGCATATTGTAATACTGAAAGTAAATTAATATCGGTATGAACTACCAAATTTGCCACATTTCGATGCACAAATACTTCTCCAGGTTGCGTATTTATAACCTCTTCGGCAGGCACACGACTGTCGGCACAGCCAATCCACAAGAATTGTGGTTTTTGGTCTTTTGCCAAATCAGTAAAATAGTCTTCATCTACTTCAAGCCGTTCTTTTGCCCAAGCCTTATTCGCCATTAATAATTTTTTGTAATCTTTCATATTATGAGTTGTTTGTATCTTCTTCGATTAGATTTATATTTTGTTTACTGTTTCTATTAATATTCTTGAACTCCACTGAAATACCTTTATTTTTTGCATTTTTCTTAAAATCCAACAACACATTAAAAACATCGTGGTCGATAAAATTAGCCTTCGTTCCATCAATAAACACTTCGTCTCCTTCTTGTAAACTCAATAAAATTTCTTTTAATTTTGGCTTATTCAAGAAGAAAACATCTTTATTAAATTTTATCAAAACCTGATTTCCTTCACGAATAAAAGAGATGATATTTCTAAAGTTAGACTTCAAAACAAAGATAATTCCAACGGCACTGCCAATAAAAATCCCCCATAGTAAGTCTTTAAAAACAATTACCAAAATAGTAATAATGAACGGAATAAACTGATCAAGACCATCTTTAAAAACCTTTTTGAAAATGGAAGGATGAGCTAATTTATAACCTACCATCAATAAAACCGCCGCCAAAGATGCCAAAGGTATTTTATTAAGAATACTTGGAATAAACAACACCGAAGCAACTAATAAAACGCCATGAAAGATACCTGACATTCTGGTTTTCCCGCCCGAATACACATTGGCAGACGTTCTTACGACTACGGACGTAACAGGCAAACCTCCCAAAAATCCTGCTAAAATATTTCCTATTCCCTGAGCAAAAAGCTCTTTATCGGAAGATGAAATTCGTTTCTGAGGGTCAATACTATCGGCGGCTTCCAAACTTAAAAGTGACTCTAAACTGGCAACTACCGCTAAGGTAATAGCTACGGTATAAATTTTAGCATTCGTTAAAAAAGTAAAGTCGGGGGAAAGTAGAGTTTTGGTAATATCTGTAAAGCTATTGAATATTGGCACAGAAACCATGTGAATATGCGAATTTCCTAAATAATATTCAGGGCGAAAATACTGGTACATTTCGTTGATTAAAATGCCCAAACCAACAGCCGCTAAGGAAGATGGAAATGCTTGAAAAAAGCCTATTTTCTTTTTGGCAAGTTTATCCCAAACAATCATCAAAACTAAACAAGCGATGGTAATATTAACAGCTCCATAATTAAAATCAACAAATGAACGAATCAATTCAGTGATCGTATTCTGACTATCAGCCACTTGCTCAAATTCAAATTCTCCTTCATAGTCTTGGTCATCGCCCAAGGCATGAGGGATTTGTTTTAAAATAATTACTAATCCAATGGCAACTAACATTCCTTTTATTACGCTATCGGGGAAATAAGCACTATACTTTCCCGCTTTTAAATAGCTTAATCCTAATTGGATAATCCCAGCTAAAATAACGGCTACTAAAAAACCCTGATACGAGCCTAAATCCTTAATGGCAGTTGCCACAATAATTGTTAAACCAGCGGCGGGTCCACTCACGGAAATCTCTGAACCAGAGAGTGTTCCGATGATAATGCCTCCGATAATACCAGAAATTAATCCTGCAAAAAGCGGAGCGCCAGAAGCAAGAGCAATACCCAAACACAAAGGAAGGGCTACTAAAAATACAGATATACCTGATTTCCAGTCATTTCTAAAAAATGACTTTTGATAAAAATTGAAATTTTGCATTGATTGTGCGTAAAATGGCTTGCTAAATATAGTTGGCGAATGGCAATTCACCTACTATAAAATTAGAACCAATATTCTTTCTGTGAATGAAATTGTTTATTGAGTACGTTAATAAATTCGCTTTTTGCAAATCGTTTTTCGCTTACTATCAATCACGCACGGGGAGGTGGAATTTGTATTTCACAATTTCCTTGTGGTAAGGAATTTACACAAAAAAAGAAGGGGAATTTTTGAGATATTTCAATAAGTTTTTTATCATTTTCAAGTATTGGCAATGAAAATGAAGTAACCAAATAATCGTCGTCGATAGTATCAATATCATCCGATTCACCTGAGCCATTTTGAGCATCAGACTCCTTCTCAATATCAAAGTCTTTCGCTACAATTGACTTAGTAGATTGGCTAATTAATTTGAGGTAAAATTCATCACTAATGTTTATCGCCAAGATGTGAAACATCAGCAACAAACAGAAAAATTTATAAAATATGTAAGAATTATTCAACATTGAAACAAAAATAGCTATAAAAAAAAAACTTCCAAACAATTATCACTAATTGCTTGGAAGTTTGATATAGCTAATAATTTAGATACAATTTTAGTGACGACCACCACCATGCCCACCACCGCCACCACCGTGAAATCCGCCACCGCCAAAATTACCGCCACCGCTACCAAAGTTTCTTCCACCAGAAGAGTTATTCCCGTTAAAACGATTATAACCTCCGTTGTTTTGATATACTTGCCCACCTCTATTTCCTTGAAAGTTCCCGTTGTTCATACGGGAGTTCATTCCGCTATAATATCCTCGATTTCCTCCATTATTATGGTTGAAGTACCCCCCAAATTGACGGTATAGAGTTGGATAACGATAATATCCCGTATTGAACCAATTTGAAAATCCATAGTAAGGCAAACCATAACCAAACATTCCACCACCAAAACCTAAACCAAATCCGTATCCATATCCGTAAGCACCAGGGTACCACATCGGCGAGCTATACCAAGATGGATACCCAAACCAGTAAGAGTATGGATTCCCATAGTAATTTTGGTTATTATTGTATTGATTTTGAGGAGCATAGCCATTAGCATTGGCATAATCTTTCACGGCTTGATTGAACTCTTGTTGTGCCTGTGGATTTTCGGCTAATTGCTTTCTGAAACTTGCCATTTCTGTCTCATTTTTCAATACTAAATTATCGTGTAATGTTGACAACTCAGCCGTTACTTGTGTTGGATTGTCTTTGTACTTTTGCCCCAATTTAGCAGTCAAATCAATATTGTTAGTCAACATCGTCAAAACATCAGGCATGGTAGCTAATTTCTGAAACGCATCTTTAGTCGTTTGGTCAAGACCCTGAATAGATTTATCAAAGTCTTGTTGAGCTGCCATCTGCATATTATCTATTTGCAAAAGGTCTTGCTTTTCATTGTCATATAATTTCCAAGCAGCTTTTTTCAAATTTTCATCTTGATTTGGCAATAATTTATAGACATCTTCTTTATCATTCCCGTCGGGTAAAGTTGCCAACGTATGAATCAGATTTGGGTATCTGGTAAGCGTGTAAAACCACTCTTGTTTTGCCTGACGAAAATCGCTAATCATATCTTGGAATGAACCAACCGTTTGATTTTGTTTATTCTGTAATTGCGTCAAAATCTGTGGATATTGACTTGCAGACAAAGCAGCCTGACGCACATCGGCATTGTAAGTTGCCATAGCATTGGTCATTCCTTGTTCGGTTTCAAGTTGAGTAACTTGTTGACCTATCACCAAAAAATTTGAGCAAGCTAATAATATCAATAATAATGTTCCACGAAGACTAAAAAACAATGCTTTAGCTTGGAAAACCATGTTATTTTTCATGACTTTAGTTGTTTTAACGTTTATAAAAACTATTGAGTAATACACTAAACACACAAGGTTTAATGCTAAGAGGAGTACATTTATTTTGCAATAAGCGATTTGCGAAGGGCAAAATGAATACACCATTTCATAGCCAATTTCTTAAATGAAAGAAAGGTTAAACAAAATGCAACACTTGTTTACAAATTGAGTATTTTTTTAGCAGAATAAGAATTTCCAACAATGGAAAAATATGAAGAGATGATTTAATCTATGGGAAGAAGTTGTAATTTTTACAAGAAAGATTTTAGTCAAATTTTCCTTAATTACTACAGAATTAAAATAGCTTGAATGCGTATTATTTACAAAGTGGTTTGTATCTGAAACATGGGTATTTTCAGAACTATCATTCACTTCAAAGAATAACACAACATTGTCTAAATGATAATTTTGAGTGTGAGAACTTAAAGCTTGTTGATAAACTTTAGGTAAATTTCTATCAATAGTTGACTGAGCAAAAATCACCTTAGTAGTCAGTAAAGTAACTACTAAAAGTAAAACTTTGAATATGTCCGTCAATTTCAACATTTTGGTTAAAATCTATTAATGTCCTTTGATTTATAAACGAATAGATTTGAGTTTTAGTTTGTTAAAATTTCTTAAAATTTAAAGTCGTAAGTCACTAAGTTTTTACCTAAATAAATGACTTATTGACCTACGACTTAAAGACTTCATAAAAGCTTAGTGATTAATTAAATCGAAATATTTACGATAGAATCTTTCAAAAATTAATGGAAAAATAAAGAGCGTTAAAATGGTTGCTCCAACCAAACCTCCAATTACCACAATCGCCAAGGGTTTTTGAGATTCTGAGCCAATTCCAGATGAAATAGCCGCAGGCAACATCCCGAAAATACCCATAAACGCTGTCATCGTAACGGGGCGAACTCTCGACTTAACACCCTCTATTACAGCCGTTTGAAGGGTCATTTTTTTCTTAATATTATCTTTGAATACTTCAATCATAATTACGCCATTCTGAATACAAATACCGAACAACGCAATAAAACCAATTCCTGCTGAAATACTAAAATTTGTACCCGTTACCAACAACGCCACTGAACCACCAATTATCGCAAAAGGAACGTTGGTAAAAACTAAACCTGCATCTTTCAAATTACCGAAAAGTAAGTATAGAATAAAGAAAATTCCAATCATTGAAAGCGGAACAACTTGAGCCAAACGTTTGGAAGCACGTTGTTGATTTTCAAAATCTCCTTTCCATTTCATTTCATAACCTTTTGGTAATGAAGGAATTGCCTGTGTTACGCCTGCTTGTGCTTCGGCAATGGTACTACCCATATCACGACCACGAACGGAGAATTTTACGGCAATAAAACGACGAGCATCTTCTCTGAATATCAAACTTGGTCCTGTCAAAGACTTAATGGTGGCAATTTCTTTAATTGGAATTTTCGATCCATTCATAGTTGGTACCATCAAATTACCAATTTCAGCCTCTGATTTTCTATAATCAGACTGAAAACGAATTCTAATATCAAATTTACGTTCACCTTCAAATAATTGACTGGCAGTTTGTCCACCAATTGCCATTGAAACTACGGCATCAGCATCGGCAGTTTGCACGCCATACAAGTCCATTTTTTGTTGGTCGAGTTCAATTCTAAGTTCGGGTTGTCCTAAGTTTTTGATAATACCTAAATCTTCAATTCCTCGTACTTTCGACAAAACACCATAAACTTTTTGAGCATTTTTTTCTAATAATTGAAAATCCGTTCCGTAGATTTTCACGGCAATTGAGCCTTTTACTCCCGAAACGGCTTCTTCAACATTATCCATAATTGGTTGTGAGAATCCAAAGGTTACTCCTTGAAAAACGGATAATTTCTTTTCCATTTTTTCAATTAATGCAGCTTTTGAAAGCCCACTTTTCCACTCTTTTTGTGGGTAAATATCCACGAAAAACTCAACGTTATAAAAACCAGTCGGGTCAGTTCCATCATTCGGGCGACCTGCCTGAGAAAGCACTTTTCTAACTTCGGGATAACCTTCAAAAACCTTTCTCATCTGATTGGCATAACGCACCGATTCGTCCAAACTAATACTCCTTGGCATATTGGCACGCACATAAATTGAACCTTCGTTGAGTTGAGGTAAAAATTCTGTTCCGTGTAAAGAAAGCGTCCAAAAACCAACAATCGTAATGACAATAGTAGCGATAAAAGTCTGCGTTTTATGACCAAAACAGTAATAGAAAAACATCATTGAATACTTCAATATGGCATTCACAAAGAAATTTGATTTTTCTTTTACGTTTTTACTCATCATCATACTCACTAATACAGGCACAAGCGTAAGCGTAAAAATTAATGCTCCAACTAAAGCCGCACCGAGTGTCCAAGCCAAAGGTGTAAACATTTTTCCTTCTACTTTTTGGAAAGCAAAAATGGGTAAAAGTGCCACCAAAATAATGATTTTAGAGGTAAAAATGGCTTTCCCCATGCTCGAACCCGTCCGACGAATTATGGAAAGTTTGGTTAAACCGTTAAACTTCTTCATGCCAACTTCATGGGCTTTTTCGGCTAACACAACGATTAAACCCTCTACCACTACAACCGTTCCATCAATGATAATTCCAAAATCGACAGCTCCTAATGAAAGAAGGTTCACATTCATCCCCAATAATTTCAGGCAAGTAAACGCAAACAATAACGCCAAAGGAATAATCAACGAAACAATGAGCGAAGCACGCCAATCCGCCAAGAAAATCAGTACAATTAACGTTACCAAAACAATTCCTTCAATCAAGTTGTGGGTTACTGTTTCAATACAAAAATCTAAAAGTGTTTGTCTATTATAAAACTCCTTAATTTTTACACCTTCGGGCAGAATTTTGGTATTTAATTCCTCTACTTTATTGTTAAGATTTTGAATTACTTCCGAAGGATTTTCACCTTTACGCATGACCACAATTCCTTCTACGGCATTTGAATTAATATCACGCCCTACTTGACCTAATTTTGGCAAAGCAGATTCAGAAACTGTTGCTACCGTTTTTACATAGACAGGCACACCGCTGATATTTTGAACTAAAATATTTTCGATGTCTGTAATATTGGTTAGCAAACCAATTCCACGCACTACATAAGCCTGATTATTTTTAGTGATTACATCTCCCCCAACGTTGATATTACTTTTTTGAACCGCCTGATATACGTCTAATGGTGTAATATTATAATCTTGGAGTAAGTTTGGATTAACACTAATTTCATAGGTTTTCACCTCACCACCAAAGCTCACAATGTCTGCAACTCCAGGAACAGAGCGTATATTTCGGTCAATCACCCAATCTTGAATTTCCTTTAATTTTCGGGCGGACATTGTTTTAGAATCCAGCGTATATCTAAAAATCTCGCCAGTTGGGCCATACGGTGGTTGAATGTCTGGTTCAACGCCATCGGGTAAATCAATGCCTTGTAAAGCATTATTAATTTGCATTCTGGCGAAATTATTATCCACGCCATCATCAAACATGATATTTACCACCGACAAACCAAAAAGGGTTGTAGAACGTACAGAGGTCTTTTTTTGTACACCATTCATCGAAATTTCGAGAGGGGCAGTCACAAACTTTTCGATTTCCTCGGCACTTCTCCCCTGCCACTGGGTAATAATTGTTACTTGCGTATTAGTTACATCTGGAAAGGCATCAATAGGCGTATTCATAAAACTCAACACACCACTAACGACAATGAGTGCCGTAAAAAAGAACACGGCAAATTTATATTTGAGGGAAAGTCCCAGTAATTTTTTCATTATAACTATTATTTTTTGCCACTAAGACACTAAGACTCAATGGTTTTATTCTTAGAGTCGATTATATAATTCCACATCTTAAAAACTTGTATTCTTCGTGTCTTTGTGGCTAATGATTTTTGATTAACTCAATTATTCAACGCATTATAAATCATCAATTGGTTCTTCAACATTACTTGCTCTCCTTCTTCTAATCCTTTAAAAATGTATGATTTTCCATTGGTCGTCTGAGCAATTTGAACCTCACGAGCTGCTACATTTTTAGCATCTTTATAAACAATTACATAATTTTTATTCTTGTCAAAAATCACCGCTTCGGCAGGAATTGAGACCATTTTTTTATTTTGGTTAAAATCAACGGTGATTTTAGCAAACATCTCTGGTTTCAATTCATTTCCTTGATTTTTAAGATTAATTCTCACGCTCATAGTACGAGTTTGTGGGTCAAGAGCATTGATAATTTTATCAATTTTCCCTGTGAATACTTTATCTGGGTAAGCAATCAAAGTCACTTTTACAGGAAACCCTAATTTTATTTTAGCAATATCTGATTCATAAACATTGGCAACAATTTGTACATCTGATAAATCAGCAATTGTAAAGAACGAACCCGTTTCTCCTTCGTGATACGCCATTTTATCAGAAATATTACTGTTTTTTTCGACGATATACCCCGAAATTGGTGTTTTGAGGGTATATAATGAATTTTTAACGCCATAGATTCCTGACACATCATTGGCTCTTTGAAGCATCCCTTTTGCTTTTAATAATTCATTTTCAGCTAAGGTTACGTCTTTTTCAGAAGCCAAACCTGCCTTAAACAAATCTTGCTGAACTTGCAGACTTTTTTGGGCTGATAATAAATCTGATTTAGAACTAATCGTTTGGCTTTCAAGGTCTGCAACATCTGTACTACGTACAATTGCTAAAAGTTGACCTTTATGAACATAGTCTCCCAAATTGGCAGAAAGCTTTTCAATGATACCATCCACCAAGGGTGATACTTTTACTTGGCGTTCTTCAAAAGGCATAACTTTACCCGTCAAGACTAAGGTATTTTGCACATTTTCAATAACTGCTGGAGCTAAAGACAACTCATTTTTAGTTTGTTCTGAAAGCTCTAATTTGGTATTCTCAGCCTTGGCGGCTTCTTCTTTTTTTGTACAAGACACCACGATACTTGTTACAAATAATATTGAGAAGATTGTTTTTGTCGTTTTCATATTTTGTTTGCCACTAAGGCTCTAAGACTCTAAGTTTTTTTATTTCTCTATAAAATATTGCTTTGTCAGTTTTACACTTACTTAGTGTCTTCGTGACTTGGTGGCAATTATATTTTATATTATTTTTCTCCCTACTACAAAATTTAAGTTTTCAAAAGCTTGCATTCTGCTGCTTTGGAGTGTGTTTAGCTGGCTTACCGTATTTTTATAAGATTCTAAAAAGTCCGTAAATTCAATTAAAGTCAAATTTCGTTTTTGATAATTTTCCAGAACACCTTCAATCAATTTTTCAAAACTTGATTGATAGTTAGGGTCAATTTTTCGGAAAAGACTTTCGCCTTCTTTTGCTTTTGTGTATGCTTGTAAGACCTCATTTTCGAGTTGATTAGAGGTTTGGGCTAAATATTGTTTATTAGCTTCAATTTGATTTTGAGCGGCTTTAATATTTCCTTGATTTTTATTGAAGAATGGTAAACCTATTGAAACCGTCAGTGCATGATAATTATTGACATAACTTCCCGCTCTGTCATAGCTATATCCCACCGTAACATCTGGCTTTGCTAAGGCTTTTTGCAAGGTCAAATTGGCAGATGCCAAACGTGTTGCGGCTTCTTGAATTTTTAAATCTGGACGATTTTCGGTTGCCATACTAATCAGATTTTCCAAATTCAAGCCTTTTAAATTGATATTTATTAGCTGATTATCATCCAATTTAGGTTCAATAAATTGGGTAGAATTTTCGGCTAATAATATTCTCAAGGTCGTTTCATTATCTGCAATCTGGTTTTTAATATCGCTTTCTTCGGTTTGTAATGTAATCAAGAAAGATTGCAAACGAATTAATTCTTTTTGAGGTAAATTTCCCTTTCCAACTTGTTCTTGGTAAGCCCCCACTAAATGACTAATATTTTGAATTTCTTGGTCATACATTTTTAGGGTTTTCTCCAAAAAATGAATTTGATAATAACTTCCTCTTAATTGAAACAGTAATTCTCTAATTATTTCCGAAAATTGATATTCAGAAATTTCTGCTCCAATTTTTGCCACTGCCACTTGCTTGTTTCGTTTGCCAGCTACTTGAATCAATTGCTGAATTTGAATAGCTCTTTGCCCTAATGGTCCAATCTCTGCATCGTTGGCAATCGTAGATTTTGTTATAACCGTTTGCTCTAAATTCACGGTTGGGTTTGGCAATAAATTTGCCTGAATAATCGCTGCTTTTGCAACTTCGATGTTATACTTTTGAGCCAACAAAAAGAAGTTCTTTTGTGTAAATTGTTGTTCTGCATCAGACAATTTCAATTTAAGTGTATCGACTTTTTGGGCTAATATAAGTTGTGTTAGAAACAGCAAGTTTCCGACCAAAATAAATAAGAATTTCATGATTTTTTTATAATTAAACTTAGCTTTTAAAGCAATATATCTTGCACAAATAATTTTTGAACTAAATACATAACCTATTATTTAGCAACTTATAACGGTAGTTCTGATATTAATGAGTGGAATATAAACTATTTCCGTAGGCTTCATTATTCTCTCATATCAAGAAGGAACAATACAGAATGTTTTTTTTCTGATTAGGGATAAATTGAGTTAATTTTAAATTGGTTTTGATAGGTTCTATTACTACTGCAAATCCAAATCTAAAATCATTAAGATGGGATATTGTTGATGAAAAATCAGTATAAGTATGAAAATCTTCTTCTTCTCTATCTACTTCAACTAAGTCGGTGGTGAAGGTTGATTGAGAGTTTGGCTTATTTGATTTTTGGAATGAGTAATTTCCAAACGTTACAGAATACTCGGAAGGGAAACTCTTTACAAAAGTTTTTCCTATTATTGCCATCATTGACAATAAGAGGGTAACTATAATTTTTTGAGAGTTCAAGCGATTCATTTTAATTGAGAAATATTTCAATACAAAAGTCTTGTTCCTTTTATACTGCAAACAAATATTTATTATAAAGAGGTTTATTAATCCAATAAAAGTTAAATTAATTATCAATTACTTAGGTTGGCAACTGCCACTAAAGTAATTTAATGTATTGACATTAAATTTATACATAAATTAAAAGTAGAATAGCGTTTTCTAAAAATGTACTATTCCTTTAAAAAAAATAACTTTACAAAGTTACAAAAGCAGCATAGTAAAATGTGCTAATTTACTATACCGCTTGTTTGCTAAAATTGCTAAATGAATATACCAAAAATCACCCCTTACGTGCCGCCAATTTATGGTCAGAAACTGGGGTATGATTCTCATGCCCAATGATGGTTACTTTTCCACCCGTTGCGGCATAATCGTGTTCAAAATGATGTAAATTTTCCATCACAGAGTGGTCAATCATCCTTGTATTTTTCAAGTCAATTGTCACCTTAAATCCTGGAGGAATCGCTTCTAACTTACTTTTGATACCCATATAATTACTAAAAACTGCTGATTTATCAATTTCTACTAAGTATTCATCATCCGTAAAAGATACTTGGGTTGGGGTTTTGAAAAGTGTTTTCAATAAATCCCAGTCAATGATATTTATCAGAATTTGTAATACAATTCCAGCGGCAATACCTACCAATAAATCTTCATAAAGGGTAAAGAAAATGGTTACTAAAAATATAGCTAATTGTTCTTTACCAATTTTGAAAGTCTGTATAAATTCTCTTGGGTGAGCCAATTTGATACCCACCGTAATTAACATCGCCGCTAAAGCCGTATTTGGAATCAACTCAATAAGGTGAGAAGCTAACAATAAGAAAATCAGGATAAAGAACCCATGAAAAAAGTTTGCCCAACGAGTTTTTGCACCATTTCCTACATTTGAAGAGCTACGTGCTACCTCTGAAATCATGGGTAAACCACCCAAAACCGCTGCCAAAGTATTTCCAATACCCACTGCAATTAAGTCTTTATTGGCATCTGATTTACGACGATATGGGTCTAACATATCAATGGCTTTTACGGTCAATAATGACTCTAAAGTACCTACTAAAGCAAACATGATGACATATTTAATAAAAACCCCTGTTTGAGCAAAACCAGCAAAATCAACGTTCACCTTTACATTATCCAATAAATTTCCGATATGTACCAGTGCATAAGTAGGTTCTGTTGTTTGGAAATCCATTAATAATTCCGCAGGAATAGCAATTAATAAAACCACTAACGGAGCTGGAACTTTCTTAATTAATGGGTTCTTAATGAAAGGCCATCCCAACATAATTGCTAAACTTATTAGCCCAATCAAAGTTGCTTTAGGGTCAAGGTGCATTAAAAATTCGGGAATAGAGGCTAATAAACCAAATGGACCTTTTCCTTTAGTCATGGCAGGATTTACATCCAATAACACCGGGATTTGTTTGGCAATAATGATTAAACCAATAGCCGCCAACATTCCGTGAATGGCCGAAAGTGGAAAGAAATCGGCTAATTTGCCCAATTTGAAAACCCCAAAAAGGATTTGCACAATTCCAGCAATAACCATCGCACCTAATGCTAAATGCCAACCTGTTTCGCCACCGCCAAATTCAGCAACTGCACCCGCTACAATAACGATTAATCCTGCTGCAGGCCCTTTAATAGTAAGACGTGAACCCGAAATTAAACTTACCACAATACCCCCAATGATGGCAGTGATAAGTCCCATAATTGGAGGAAACTCTGACGCTTTGGCAATACCCAAACTCAAAGGCAATGCTAATAAAAAAACAATAAAGCCAGAAATGGCATCGGCTGAAAAATTTTCCTTTAACCCTTCGATACCGTCTTTTGGGATAGATAATTTATTTTTAATTTCCATGAATGTTGTTTGTTTAATATTTTAAGTATTTTCGTTATGGCTGATTTTCAAGCACTTATTTCTTAGCAAATGAAAAATTGGTAATGTATGATAATCTAACCGTTGGGTTACTTTCTTCAATACTATCGGTGAAATTCCAAACATTTTGATGAATGTAACTCAACTGAATTTGGTGATGTGCATTGATATTGTACCCAAAACCTGCAATAATTCTATTCTGATTCATAAAAGTTGCTCCCACGTTAGCATCTGCATTTGGTGTCGAACTGATTGAACCCAAATTAAAAAATGCTTCATCTCCTAAAATTCCGAATAGTTTTGTGGCTTTTTTCTCATCTTTTATCAATGGATAATTCAACAAAAGCATATAGCGAAAACGGTTTCTGTAAGCATATCTGTCGATATCATAAGTCCCATCTGCTCCTTTCAAAGCCACGCCAACATAGCGATTTTCATCTCTCAATCTATTGGTTACCTTCAAATCACCAAACTGATGCGTAAACTGTGCTTGTACCCAAATGTGGTTTTCTGGAATTGTCGTTTTGTTAATCGCAGGATTCCCATATACATAAGTGGCATAATGCGAGTAACCTAAACTTCCAACTAAATGCTTGGTTAACTGATAATCAAATGAAGGACGAACAAAATATTGCTGTTTCTCACTCAATCCGTTAGCAAAACGGAAAGTGGTTTCAAACGTGAATGACAACTTTTTCGTCAGCATATTTTTACCAGAATAATGCAACCAAATATCGTTGTTCGTACTTTGAGTTTGTGTGAATGCTTTAGATAAAATTCCTAAAGTCATTACACTCATTATTAGCGTATTTAAAATGTATTTTTTCATGATTTTTTAAATTAGTTTTGAGTTTTGAGCAATGAGTATTGAGCCAAAAATGGTCTCTGTATAAATCTCATGGCTCATATCTCAATGCCCAAAACTAATTTTTTAACTACTTCTATACGCTACCTCATGTTGAGATTTGGTATGTGGCCCAATAAATACACGTGCATAAATTCTGATAATTGCCAAACCATCAATAATTAGACTCAATGAAACAAATGAGGCTAAAACAATTTGGTTCTCATGAATATGTGTAAAAATCAAGTCTTCCCCGATAAAGGTTGGCGTAATTGGGAAACCCGAAATACCCAAACAAGCCAACAAAAACAAGAATGCTAATTTTGGATGTTTGTAAGAATGCCCATGAAACTGGTCTAAATCAATGGTATCTTCATGCGCTTTTAATCTGCGTAAACAAGCATAGCCAAATATTCCCGCCACCACAACACCACTCAAATAGAAATAGACTTGATTGAACGTGAATTTTTCGTTAAATGATACAGCCAGAGCAATCCAAAAGTGATTCATCACCACCAATACCCAACTCATGGTGGCACGTCTTCTTTCTGTAAAAGCCTTCAAAACCATTACTAAGCCTATTGTTGCAAATGTTACGGGTAAATATGCTT
>JAAFIU010000219.1 GCA_013298805.1 Cytophagales bacterium
TACACTAATTGCTAATTTACCAGAAGAAAAACAACGAGAAAGATTAATTAAAATTCAAAAACAAATAATTTCAGACACTGTCAATACCGTTAAAATTGTAGAAGTAAATAAAGACATGAGAGACTACTTTACTGAAACAATCGGTAAAACTAAACAAGTGGAATACTCTCTCAATCTGCATTCCTTAAAAAACAATGCTAAAGTCAAAGTTCATTACGACGGTGACACGGTAATTACTATCAAAGGAAGCGATGGAAGTATTGAAAATACAGCTTATTTGAAGAGTGTATTGGCGATGAAAAATGACCAATTAGATAGTCTTATTAAAAAAAATGGAAATATAAATTTTCTGAGCTTCAAACCCTTACAAAGAGGTTTTTTTAAAAATTTTACTTATTATAAATTAGCATTTAGTGAAGATGCTGAAAAGGCTTTTTCGGAAATTGCCCACTTAGGAATTGGAGCATTTTCATTAATGATGTTCATTTTAATGCCCATCGTAGCTCTTTTATTGAAAATTATTTACAGCAAACGAACTCATAGTATTATTTCTTATCCATTCCGATTATTTAAATATTTTTGGGACTGGGCTATGTATTTTATTCGGTTTAGGAAGACTCGCAAGTATCGTCATGTTCCACATCTAATAGCTGGACACACTCGTTATTATTATGAACACTTAATTTTCTCTATTCACATTCACAGTGTGTTCTTCTTGATGCTTATTATATTTGTGGGAGCAGGAATTTTATTAGGTTATTGGAAAATTGCTTTGATACTTACGATGTTAGGCTTCTTTCTATACTTTATCATTTCTCTCAAAACGGTTTACCGTCAAGGATTAATAAAAACGTTATTCAAATCTGTTATATTATTCTTTTTGTATGTATTTTCTTTCACTTTCATTTTGATTTTTACAGGAGCATTTAAGTTTGCTATGTCTTAGAGATGAGTTGAAGAAGTTTAGAGTTATATGAAAAAAGGGTATGAAAAATGTCGTTATCAACATTATTCATACCCTTTTATTGTTTTTTATTTTATCAAGATAATTCAGCCGTAACCTAATCTTCCCACCTCTACTTTGAACGAATTGCAATCACAGGATCTAAACGAGCGGCAATCCAAGCAGGAACAATTCCAGAAATCACACCAATGACCATTGCCGTTATAATTCCTTTAATCATATTTGAATAAGTCAGTACCAATTTTAATGACCCAAAATCTATAAAGGACATGAGCCAGACTAATAATATTCCGACAATTCCACCAATTAAACTCAAGAAAACGGCTTCAAATAAAAACTGAAAAAGGATAAAATAATTCTTTGCTCCTAACGACTTCTGGATACCAATAATATTGGTTCTTTCTTTTACTGAAACAAACATAATATTGGCAATTCCGAAACCACCCACTAATAATGAAAACAAAGCTATAATTCCTCCACCCATATTTAAACTGGAAAAAATAGTATCAAAAAATTTAACCGCTCCATCCATTCTATTTATCGAAAAGTTATCATCTTGAGTGGGTTTCAGTCCTCTCCTACTCCGCATCAAGCCCGTGATTTCACCCTCTAAACTCTGCTGTCCTTCATCCGCAGGAAGACCTTTTAGGGCAATAATGGGTTCGGGGTCATCCTTTTGGAAAATACTGGCATAAGTAGTGTACGGAATATAAGCACGGTCATCGGGCGACCCACCAAGGCTTATCAAATCTTCGCCTTTTTTCCGCATTGTGCCTATTATTTTAAACTTTATACCGTTAATTTTAACCGTTGCATCGGTTGCATCGGCAAGGTTAGGGAATAGAGCATCCTTTACATCTGCCCCTAAAATAACCACAAATGCAGCTTTATCAGTCTCACTCGCCAAGAAATAACGCCCATTTTCAACAGGTACTTCCGATATTTTATTATAACTAAAACTAACCCCCTCCAACTCTGCATCAATGCTATTATTACCATTTTTCAAGGTCGTATTACGATTGTCGATAATAGCGATTGCCTCCGAATTTTTAACATTTTCTGTCAAATATTTATAATCTCCATATTTTGTACTCGGCCTATTCATATACTTCCACCACGGAAAATTATTACTAAATTCCCAAGGCCATTTCCCTACATAAACAACGCCTTTCCCAAAAGAATCAATTTGTTCACGGATGCCCGAATTCATAGAATCTACGAAGGTATAAACCGCCACAATTGAAAAAATACCAATGGTAACACCCAATAATGAAAGGGTTGTTCGGAGCAGATTACTACGGAGAGCTTGCCAAGCAAATCGGATACTTTCTAAAAGTTGTCGAAGAAATTTCATATTTGTACGATTTTTGAAGCCTAAATTTATAAATAAGGAAGTCCAATTACAACAAGGAAATGATCAATGGATACTAACAATAGGCTGAAAGGCAGAATATCAGTAAGATTGGAAATAAAGTTTTTCGCTAATTGCCGATTTAGTATTCAATGTCATAAATTTACATAATAGAAATAAGTAATGAGGCATAAGTAATGCGTGGTCAGTAAAAGTTTTAGGGTATCAATTTCCCAAAAACTATAATTGCCCAAAACTTCAAAACTCATCACTCATATCTCATTACTAAATTGATAAATATGTCTTCAAAAATCACCATCACAGACTTTAATATCTTGCAGGAGTCGTTTGCAGGAGAACTTTTTTTTGATAACTCATCTACCCATAATGCCCAAAAAATTCTGTATTCAACAGATGCGTCAGTTTATCAGGAAAAGCCTTTGGCGGTTGCCATTCCAAAAGACATTGCCGACTTAAAAGCATTGATAAAATTTGCGAATCAGTACAGAGTTTCGCTTATTCCACGCTCGGCAGGAACATCTTTGGCAGGGCAAGTGGTTGGGAAAGGAATTGTGGTAGATATTTCAAAACATTTCACCCAAGTTATTGAAATTAATAAAGAAGAAAGTTGGGTGAGAGTTCAACCTGGGGTAATTCGTGACGACTTGAATGTAATTTTGAAACCTTACGGACTGATGTTTGGTCCAGAAACTTCTACCTCAAACCGAGCGATGATTGGTGGGATGATTGGCAATAACTCCTGCGGCTTACATTCAATTGTTTGGGGCGATACTCGCAGTAATTTGTTGTCGGCAAATGTCCTTTTGAGTGATGGTTCAGAGGCTATATTTTCAGAAACATCAAGAGAATTTTTTTTTCAAAAGGTTAAAAACAAGAATTTAGAAAGTCATTTATACGGTCAAATTTTCAAAATCTTGAACAATCCAATGATTCAAGAAACGATTGAAAAGGGCTATCCTAAGAAAACATTACAACGCAGAAATACTGGTTACGCTCTTGATATGTTGAGCGATAATCAATTGTTTCATCCTGAGTCGGACAAACCTTTTAATTTCTGTAAACTCTTAGCGGGTTCAGAAGGAACTTTAGCGTTTGTGACGGAAGCAAAATTGAATTTGATTCCGCTCCCTCCGCAAGCAGTTGCTTTAGTTTGTATTCATAGTCAGTCTATTCAAGATTCTCTGCAAGCTAATTTAATCGCTTTGAAACACAAACCAATGGCTTCGGAATTGGTGGATAAATACATTTTAGATTTTACGAAGGGACATCACGTTTACAACCAAAACCGCTTTTTTATTGAGGGCGACCCAGCCGCAATTTTGATGGTTGAGTTTATGGCAGAAACTGATGCAGAACTAAATACCAAAACCAATGCTTTAATTTCAGATTTACAAAAATTAGGAATTGGTTATGCTTATCCAGTAGTAAAAGGCGAAGACACAAAACCCGCTTGGGACGTGAGAAAGGCTGGTTTGGGATTAATTCGTAACTTGAAAGGAGACATTCAACCCGTTAATTTAATTGAAGATTGTGCCGTTGCTCCCGAAGATTTACCCGCTTATATTGCTGATTTACAGGAGCTTTTGGCAAGTCATCATATCAACGCTTCGTATTATGCTCATGCGGGTGCGGGGGAATTGCACGTTGAGCCGATGATAAATCTGAAAACGGTTGAGGGCAAAGAATTATTCCGAACAATACTCAAAGAAACGACTGAATTAGTCAAAAAATATAATGGTTCATTAAGTGGTGAACACGGCGATGGACGTTTGAGAGGTGAATTTATTGAAAGCGTTTTGGGTAAAGATGTTTATGAATTATTAAAAGAAGTCAAGGTAATATTTGACCCTAAAAATATTTTCAATGCTCGTAAAATCGTCAATACGCCACCCATGAACGAGTTTTTGCGTTACGAAGCAGGCAAGAAAAATCCAGAAATCAATACTTATTTCGATTTTTCAAACCAAGAAGGAATTCTTCGTTTAGCGGAAAAATGTTCAGGCTCGGGCGATTGCCGCAAAACCGAAGTAACGGGCGGAACGATGTGTCCGAGTTACATGGCTACTCGCATGGAAAAAGATACTACTCGTGCCAGAGCCAATATTTTACGTGGTTTTTTAACCAATTCTGAAAAAGAAAATCGTTTCGACCACGAAGAAATTAAGGAAGTAATGGATTTGTGTCTATCGTGTAAAGGCTGTAAATCTGAATGTCCCTCAAAAGTTGACGTTGGAAAAATGAAGGCGGAGTTTTTACAACATTATTACGATGAACACGGCGTACCTTTCAGAACAAAAATGATTGGTAATTTTACAAAATCGCAAGAGTTGGCTTCCAAATTTCCAAGAATTTATAATTTTTTAGTAACCAATAATTTCACGGCAAATCTGACTAAAAAGTTCTTAGGTTTTGCCCAAGAAAGGTCTATTCCGACAGTGGGAAATATTACTTTGAGAAAGTGGCAAGAAGACCGAATTAAGGTTCAACAAAAGCGTGAAAAAAATAGCGTTCATTATTCACAAATCAATCTTGGCAAACGTAGAAAACAAGGGAAAGTATATCTTTTCTGTGATGAATTTACGAATTATAACGATGTAGAAGTTGGACAAAAAGCCATTTTACTTTTGACCGCTTTGGGTTACGAAGTTCACATTCCAAAACACATTGAAAGTGGACGTACTTACCTTTCAAAAGGACTTGTGAAGGACGCAAAAAAGATTGCTATTCAGAATGTAAGAATGCTTTCGGAAGCGATAAAAGACAATTCACCCATTCTGGGAATAGAGCCGTCAGCCATTTTAACACTCAGAGATGAATATCTCGAATTAGTGCCAGAATATTTACATTCTGATGCGGAAAGAGTAGCCGAAAATGCGTATTTGATTGATGAATTTTTAGCCCAAGAAATTGATAAAAAGAAGATTACCAAAGACTTGTTCAAGACTGATAAAAAGCTAATCAAACTGCACGGGCATTGTCATCAAAAGGCGTTATCGTCGTTGGTGGCAACCAAGAAAATACTGTCTTTGCCTGCCAATTACGAAGTTCAATTGATTCCTTCGGGTTGTTGTGGCATGGCAGGTTCTTTTGGTTACGAAGAAGAACATTATGAAGTTTCGATGAAAATTGGTGAATTAGTGCTTTTCCCGACTATCAGAAAGCAAGCCGATGAGGTAATCATTGCTGCCCCAGGCACAAGTTGCCGCCACCAAATAAAAGATGGAACGGGAAGAACCGCCCAACATCCCGTAGAAATTTTGTGGGATGCTTTATTAGGAAATTAAAATATGAATTCTATCAAAAAATACGCAATTATTGTTGCAGGAGGTTCGGGAAGTCGCATGAAAAGCGATATTCCTAAGCAGTTTATTGAAGTAGGTGGCTTACCGATTTTGATGCACACCCTCAAACGATTTAAAGAAGCCGAACCCGAAATTGAACTGATTTTAGTTTTACCCGAATCGCAATTTGAGTATTGGAATCAACTTTGTGAAAAATACCCAACCGTTCCGCATCAATTGGTAAAAGGCGGAAACACACGCTTTCAGTCGGGATTGAATGGCTTAAAAACTATTGAAAACGAAGGACTTGTGGCCATTCATGATGGTGTGCGTCCCTTTGTTTCTGCGGAAATAATTCAAGAAAGTTTTAAAGTTGCCAACGAAAAAGGAACTGCTGTGGTGAGCGTTCCATCCAAAGATTCAGTGCGAGTAAACGGACAAGCCATTGACCGTTCAACGGTTAGATTGATTCAGACTCCACAAACTTTTCAGATTGCATTGATTAAAAAAGCCTTTGAAACCGAAGAATTAAGCACCTTCACCGACGATGCCAGTGTAGCAGAACACGCAGGTTTTACGATAAATCTCATTGAAGGAAGCTACGAAAATATAAAAATTACGACACCCGAAGATTTGCAATGGGCGGAGATTATTTTGGGGAAAGGGTGAGGTTTACTGTTGTCCCTTGCCGTTGTCCGTGTCTCCACAGACGACTACAAATTATCGTCTGTGGAGAAATAGACAATGGCAGGAGTATAAACCAAAGAGCAGGGGTATTACACTTTTTGCAAATCACTATCTTTTGAGTATAAATAGATAATAATGGATTCAAATATTGACTGGCTTGATGATTTTAAAATAAAATTTCAGCCCTCTGTTTCATTCTTGGATATAATGAACTTTTCTCTTCAAGAAGAGTATTTTCTTTTATTTGGAAATAATTTTGATAATGATGTAGATTATTTTATTCTTGAAAATGACGATGAACCCATCAAATTTTTTAGTAAAGAGGCTTTCCTCAAGGGTACATTAAAATTTAGAAATGGCTATTCTTCAGAATGTTTTATTTATTGGAAAAACAAGCCAATGGATGCCCCTACCGTAGAAAACTATTATGACCCAGAGTATTGGTTCAATGTAAATAAACAGAGAAATATATTTAAACCTCATGAAAATATTAGTAATTCGTCTTTGATATTTAAGTGGATTTTATTGGAATTGCCAAAAATCTAATCCAAAGCTGATTGAATTGTTCGACGACAAAGTCTCAAATCAAAAACTTAGGAAAACCCCATCTGTTCAAGATATTAGAATAAAAGTAAATAGACTTTATAAAAGTATTTTCACATACAATCCATGAAAAAAAGACTTTCGCTTTCAGAATACACAGACGGTATCATTACAGGTAATCGAATGATACTTAGCCGTGCTATTACGCTGATTGAAAGCAATTTACCTTCTGACAAAAAACTGGCACAGGAGGTCATAGAAGCTATTTTACCTCATACAGGCAAGTCTGTCAGATTAGGCATTACGGGTGTTCCTGGTGTTGGTAAAAGTACCTTTATTGAGGCTTTTGGCAAGTATTTAACCAATCAACAGAAAAAAATAGCGGTACTTGCCATCGACCCAAGTTCTCAACTTACCAAAGGCAGTATTTTGGGCGACAAAACCCGTATGGAGGAGCTTTCCCGTGAGCCTTTGGCGTACATTCGCCCCTCTCCTACGGGCAATTCTTTGGGCGGAGTTTCGCATAAAACCCGTGAAACCATGCTTCTCTGCGAAGCCGCAGGTTTTGAGGTCATTATCA
>JAAFIU010000452.1 GCA_013298805.1 Cytophagales bacterium
CGACGGAATCCAAAGACATATTTCAAAACGTTTGAACACCCAACCAATTGGCTTTAGTTCGGATGATAATTTCTTTGAAGAATTTGACGATAACCATTTGATGCGTTATATCACATCGCAAGATTTGAAATCGTTTGGTTTAATTCCAGAATTATTAGGTCGTTTGCCAGTAGTTACGTTCTTGAATCCTTTGACAAAAGATACATTATTAACTATTTTGACTGACCCTAAAAATGCCCTTACCAAGCAATATCATAAACTATTCAAGATGGAAGGTATTGATTTGGAATTTGAAAAAGCGGCTTTAGAATACATCGTTGACCAAGCGATGGAATATAAATTGGGAGCGAGAGGTTTGCGTTCAATCTGTGAAGCAATCATTACCGATGCCATGTTTGAATTACCGTCCCAAAGCGATATTAAACATTTGACCATTACGCTTCCGTATGCTCGTGAGAAGTTTGAACGCACGGTATTTCATAAAATGAAAAAAGCAGCGTAGTCCGTTATTAGTAAACAATTTTCAGAAATGCCTGCAAATTTAGTTTGTGGGCATTTTTGTTTGAATTCAGAGACAATTTCAAAACCATTTTGTCGTTGAAAAATCATAAACAAATAAAACTTATTTTATCATGCGTTCATCTAAACTAATCTTAACCGCAATTTCTGTTTTAGTAATTGCTCAATCTTGTACACATCAAAAAGGGTATTTTACGGTCGTAACTCAAAACCATGCCGTAAAATCGTCAATTAAACCCGAAGTAAAGTTTATTCCAGAACCTACTATTATGGTATCTGAAACGCCAAAAGTTGAAAGTATTGAGCCAACTTTGGTAGCTTCAAATTCGGAAGTTGTTGCTTTAGAAAATGTCGTAAAAGATACAAAATATGATAAAGAAATCAAGCAATTATTGACCAAAGTAGAAAAGCCAAATAGCGAAGCGAAAGCCAATGAAAAGGTAGTAAAAATGAATTTTGCTCAGAAAATCATTCTTAAAAAAATACAGAAGAAAATGGCTAATACCGCCAAGCCGTCTGGTTTTAGCGATTTAAGTCCATTCTTGAAAATCGGTTTAATTTTATTAGGAATAGGTATCGTTTTAGCTATTTTTGGTTTAGGGGTTATCGGTGGACTTGCTGCTTTTATTGGTTTGATTTTTACTATTTTAGGCTTGATACAGCAAGTATAAATTAACGAACTAAGCGTTAAATATGAATTGTTTTACAAACGAAAAGAGTTCAGAAAATACTTTCTGAACTCTTTTGCGGTCTGGACGGGAGCATAAGAGTGTCTGATAATCAGGATGTTACGTTTTGAAATATGGGGTAGTACAAAAATGGTACAAAATGGAGATTTTAGTCTAAATCATACACCTTCCTAATCACGCCAACCTCACTCCCAAATAAATCCAACACCTGATTTAACTTATCAAGTCTTAACGTTGGTTTTTCTTGTTCTAAATCTCGGACAAATCTTAATCCAACCCCTGCTTCTTCTGCCAGAATTATTTGAGTTAATCCTAAATTTTTCCTCTTTGCCTTAACAAATGCTTCTATTTTCATATCATTGTATTTTATACCCGAAAAGGTATAATTGTAGGTTATTTGTCGAATTTATACCTTATCGGGTATATAATCAAACTATTTAATCTCGTAAATTATTTAACCTGCCCTTCAATTCTTTCATACGTCCTATCAGTTCCGAAAACGATAAACTTTCTCCATAAATCATATACCGTTGCATTACCATATAATCTTTCTCCCATTGGTCAATGATTCCTGCGGGTGGTATTGGATTGATTTTCTGAGGACTATGATTGTCATAATCAACGCCTCTAATGGATGTATATAATTTTCGATGAGCAACGATGTCTTGATATAGTTTTGAATTTGTCAAGGCTTTTTGGGCAAACTCCGTATCCATCAATTTTTCAAGGTCGTATAAATGTCTGGTCAGTCTATCAACTCTGATTTTATCAAGTGGCTTTTGGAACTCTTCGTGAAGAAGAAAAATCTTTTCTAAAAATGTCCTCTCTGGATTTACCGTTGGAATATTAATCAAGGAATCTGCAAAAGCTGTATCTGGATAATGCTCCCCTACGTATGAATTAAAAGACCGAACTGAAAAAGGTTCTCTCAACTAGGGCAAACGCATGAGAATTATTAGAAAAGGGGAAATGCTTATTTTTGCAACAAATGACAAAGATAAGCGAATATTTTTCGGAAATATCAGACCCACGTGAGGAGTATAAATGCAAGCACAAA
>JAAFIU010000427.1 GCA_013298805.1 Cytophagales bacterium
AACAGAGAAGTTAAGCCTACTGCCGTTGATGATACTGCAATCACATGCGGGAAAGTAAATAAACCCCAAATACTATTAAATAAAACCCCTTACACAGAAATGGATAAGGGGCTTTTTACGTTTAAAAAAGGTATGAGGTTTATTGTTATATATTAAATATGTTTTATATTTTTGTGAAAGTCATTTTTCTACCAATGAACCTGTTTAAACTTTCTCATTCGGCTAAAATTAAGTCTTTTAGAACCCTTCAAACCAAAATTTTATCAACGCAGCTCTGCTATGTTTCAAAAAATTCAGTTTAAAGACTTCAAAAATACAATACTTTATATCTCAAAACAGAAAGTTTAAACAGGTTCAATAATTATTTTGCATGAAATGAAACTACATTTGTTAATTATATTACTTTTTGTAAATATATCCTTTACTTTTTCTCAAAGAAAATTTAAAAGATTTAATTATGTTGATGGGTTATCTATCACTCCAAATGTTGGTATTGGGAGTATTGCTGGCGAATTAGGTGATATTTTACACTTTAATACTGTATATGGTATCAATCTTGAAAAAGGACTATCTGAAAATGTTAATGTTAACTTTGATTTAGTAGGTGGTGTATTTAATGGTTCTGAAAATAAAATATATAATTCTAATTTCAAGAATGAATTTTTTCAAATTCAGTTTTATCCAACAGTTAATTTATCAAGATTATATTCTGATAAAGTACAAAGAACTGAGTTTAATACCTATGCTGGTATTGGCTTAGTTTGGTTTCATACAAATGTATTTGATTATAAATCGGGAGCTTTTTTAAGGACTACTTCTGATGGGACTACGAAGCATACAGCACTCTTTCAGCAAGCAGGGGTTGGTGTTGGAGAAAAAGGTATTTATTATACTCGTGAGTTAATTGTACCTATTGGATTTATTGTTAAACACGAACTGTCTAATAAGTTTGCTTTGATTGCTAATCTGGGATATAATTTTGTTTATAATGATAAATTCGATGGTACGACACCTTATAATTTAGCGAATCCCAATATTGTTGGAGGGGTTAATTCTTATAGTGATACGGCAAATGATGGTTGGTTAAAGTTTTCAATAGGGATAAAATATATTATTTCATCGTTGATTACTGAAAATCAGAGGGGAGTTTGAGCATATTTTCAACAAAAAAGCCCTTGGAATTTAATTTCAAGGGCTTTTCTATTGAAAAATTAGTCTCTACGAGCATATCTCTTGCTTTTTAATGAGCGAATTTGTCTCATTCTTTCTTCGAGTTCAGCAATAACTCTTGTTGAGTTTTCTTTACTTGCTTCATAGGTTTCGTTGAGAGATTTATATGATGCTTGTAATTTATTATAATCATCTAAAAGACGGTTATATTTTATGCTAAGAGATTCGAATGTCTCTTTACTATCTTCCTGACATTTTACATAATCTTCACTTTTTTTCTTGAACTGACTTTCTAAGCTAAAACGAAAGCTACTTAGTTCTGCATTTTCTTGTCGCTCTTTCAAAACCTGACTTTCGAGACGACGAACTTGATCTTGAAGTTCAGTGATTTTTTTAGTATCAGTGCAACTTGATAAGGTTATTGATACAATCGACGTGATGATTAGTAAACTTTTTTTCATGGGTTTTTCTGTGTTGATAGATAACTAATTGCTAATAATAATTATTTGAGTAGTTATACTGTCATGAAATATCTAATTATATAGTGGCAAAACAATTAACCGCATAAATATAATAAGTAATAATTTATTAACAAATTTACTTCTATTTTTCTTTTTGAAAAATGAATACTAAACTTTTTTATGAAATTCCTTAGTTAGATTGAATTTCTTACTTAATTTTGTATTAAATCTATATATATAATAGAGTATGTGGGATGCTTAGTGAATGCAATTTGAATATTGAGTCAGAATCATTCTTGTTTTTTAATATAGAGTTATTAAATATTTGTAAGAAAAAGCTGATAGTTATTGACTGAAAGCTAAACTTTAGAATCATTATGCAAAGTTTTAGAACTGAACTTGAAAATCCACTTGTGGAAAAAGATATTATTGACTTAGCTCGCAAAATTGAGCTTTTTCGTGAAGGAAAAATTCATGAGGAAAAATTTCGTAGTTTGAGACTTGCTCGTGGTGTTTATGGACAACGCCAGCAAGGTGTGCAAATGGTTCGAATAAAATTACCTTATGGAAAAATGACTTTCAAGCAATGGAAAAGGATTGCTGATATTTCGGATGAATATTCTACGGGAAACTTACACTTAACTACTCGTCAAGATATTCAAATACACTTTGTTTCTTTGGATAGAACGCCAGAATTATGGTCTAAATTAGAACAAGATGATATTACCCTTCGTGAAGCTTGTGGAAATACTGTTCGTAATGTAACAGCGTCGCCATCGGCTGGAATTGACCCTAATGAGCCTTTTGATATTGCTCCGTATGCGGATGCTACTTTTCGTTATTTCTTGCGTAACCCAATTTGTCAAGAAATGGGACGTAAGTTTAAAATAGCATTTTCAAATACAGAAGAAGATACCGCTTTGACTTATATGCACGATATGGGTTTTATTCCTAA
>JAAFIU010000161.1 GCA_013298805.1 Cytophagales bacterium
CCGTACCAAAAACAGGTCTTCTCACTTGAAAATTGGCAGTTCCTTCGTAGTCTCCACTTGAAGACGCTTTGGTGAGGATTACCGACAAAGAGCAGTTTATTTTTTCTTCGTTAGAAAAATTATCATTTGACCAACGGCGATTATTCAAAAACTCCTGCATTACGTTTTGAATCTCATTATACACGTTTGAGCCACGTTGCTCGTTTACTTGCAGTTGGTCGGTAGATAAACTCACCTTGCAGTTAAGTTCTTGGGCTTTGATACAGTTACCAGTTATCAATAAACAGTAAGCAGTAAATAGTAGGAATATTTTATGTTTAAAAAATTGATATTTTTTCATAAATGAATGTTTCTATAAAAATTAGACTGAAAAGTACATACCAAAATGAAATTTCATGGATGCTTACTAATAAGCAGAACACTGCCCGCTGTATCTGATAACTGCTTACTGTTTACTGATAACTGAGCAATAATTTCATCAACAATATCTTGAGCCACATCTTGTTTAGGCTTCAAGTCAAAGTCAATGATTGTGCCATCACGTCTAATAATATTGATTTTATTGGTATCATGTCCAAAACCTGCTCCTGCATTTTGCAAAGAATTAAGCACAATCATATCCAAATTCTTTGATTTTATCTTACCAATGGCATTTTCAACCTCATTATCGGTTTCTAAAGCAAAACCAACCATTAATTGTTCTGGGCGTTTCTGTTGGCCTAAAGTTTTGGCAATATCGGTGGTTTTGGTCAGTTCTATATTAAACGTATCTTCTTTCTTCTTTATTTTCTTATCCGCCACAACGGCGGGGGTATAATCGGCAACGGCAGCAGCTAAAATGATAATATCAACTTGGTCAAAAGCTTTTTGCGAAGCTTCGTACATTTCCTTTGCAGAACGGACTTTTATCAAATTAATACTTGAATCTGGCGATTTCAAGGCAACTTGTCCACTCACGAGCGTAACATTTGCTCCTGCTTTTGCTAATTTGTTGGCAATGGCATAACCCATTTTTCCCGTTGAATGATTACTAATAAAACGAACGGGGTCGATTGGTTCTTGGGTTGGTCCAGCCGTTATCAATACATTTTTGCCTTTCAAAATTGGGTTTTCAGAAAAATGTTTCGTTAAAATTTCTACTAATTCCTCTGGCTCAGCCATGCGTCCTTCTCCAACCAAGCCACTCGCCAACTCTCCATAATTTGACTTTACTATCTGATTTCCAAATAATTGCAACTTCCTCAAATTCTCCAATGTACTTGGGTGCTGATACATATCTAAATCCATCGCAGGAGCAAACATTACTGGGCATTTGGCAGACAGATAGACGGCAGTCAGTAAATCGTCACAAATACCATTGGCACACTTTGCAAGCGTGTGAGCCGTTGCGGGAGCAATCAAAATAACATCTGCCCACAATCCCAAATCAACGTGATTATTCCAAGTACCTGTTTGGTCTTTTACAAATTCAGAAAATACAGGTTTTTTAGACAGCGTTGCCAAAGTCAAAGGCGTTATAAATTCTTTGGCGGCTTGGGTCATCACAATTTGAACTTCCGCCCCTTCTTTTACCAAAAGGCGAGTTAACGTTGCAATTTTATAAGCGGCGATACTACCTGATACGCCAAGTAGTATTTTTTTATTTTTTAGCATTCTGGGTAAAATTAAAAAATCGGCTTTTGACAATTAGCCTTCGTTTATTAGGAAATCTTCCTCTAAAATTACAAAGACTAATGACAAAAAGCCGATTTTCATCATAAACGTTTACTTCTTAGCTCGTTTTTCTAACTCTGCTCTCGGAATACTCAACATTCTTCCCAATGGCTGTCCACTGCGAATTGTGATTACTTTCAAGTTAATATCACCCTTCGGAACTTCAAATGCCGTTGTATATTTTGTGGCAAATTTATCAGGAAACGAGTCATCCATTGAGTAATAAATTTCTGTGTTTGGTATGTCACAAGACATTTCACAAATGATTTTATCTCCGTCTTTTTTAGTCGTAACAATAGCGTCATAAATTGCCTTGCTTACTTTCAAATTAGCCGCATCGAAACGAGCGAAATGATTTTCTGTTCTTTCTAAGAAGTTTGTATAATTTTTCTTCTCTTTCGGACTCCAAACTGATTCAGCAATTGCCCAAGCTCTCGGATACGTCATATACAGTGCGTGACGATAGTTTTGGATTTGTTCTGTCCATAAATTTCCCTGCCCACCCAAAATATATTTCGCATCGGTACTGTCTGGAACAGGCTCAAATTGATATGATTTTTTCAAAGATAAACTGGCGTAAATTGGTTTTTCAACCGTTGGGTCGCCCTGTACGTAATCTAAATAAACAAATGGAGCAGGAGTCATTACAACGTCGTGTTTTTGACGAGCCGCTTCTATACCACCTTTCATTCCTCTCCAACTCATTACAGCAGCATTTGGAGCAAGCCCACCTTCTAAAATCTCGTCCCATCCAATCAAAGTTTTACCTTTTTTATTAATAATTTTCTCAACTCTTTTTACAAAATAACTTTGCAATTCATGCACATCTTTCAAATTATTTTTCTTCATAAATGCCTGACAAACAGCATCTTCTTCCCAATAACCATGATAACACTCATCACCACCCATGTGGATATATTTATTCGGAAATAAAGCCGCCACTTCTGTAAAAACTTTATCCAGAAACTCATAAACCTTGTCATCCGATGGATTCAAGGTATTTTCAATTTTCATTTTGAAAGTTCCGTTCGGAAACCACTCTGCAAACTCGGTTCCTGGGTTTACATATCTTTTTAAATCTTTCTTGGTTGAAAGTTCTGGATAAGCCGCCAAAACAGCCATACTGTGTCCTGGAACATCAATTTCTGGAACAATCGTAACGTTTCTTTCATTCGCATATTGAACTATCTCTTTCACATCTTCTTGCGTGTAAAAACCTCCATAAGTAGCTGCTTCGCCTTCTTTTGGGTCTTCACGCTTCCCAAAACCACCCACTCTTGGCACTCTCCACGCTCCAATTTCAGTCAATTTTGGTAATGATTTAATTTCCAATCTCCAACCATTGTCATCCGCTAAGTGCCAATGCAATGTGTTGAATTTATAGCGAGCCATTAAATCAATATAGCTTTTTACTTCATCTTTCGTGAAAAAATGACGACTCACATCCAACATCAAACCACGCCATCCAAAACGTGGATAGTCCGTAATTTTGCAACCCATTATCGGAAACATTCCCATTGAAAACTCTTTATTTTCCGCTTGTGCAGGCATCATTTGTCGAAGCGACTGAAGAGCATAAAAAAGTCCTGCGGGTTTATTGGCAACGCATTTAATAGTTGTTCCGTCAACTTCGAGGGTATAACCTTCGTTGCCTAACTTGGCATCGGCATTTTTATTGATGGTAAAAATCATCACTTTGTCCTGCATCGTTGGACTTGCCACTTTCTTAAATACAGGCTTTTGTCCGCCCATAAACCCCAGAGAATTGATGAAATTTTCTGCAATTCTTTTAGCGTCTGGATTATCGTCCGTTACATCAATACTGGTGCGAGCATCCAACATAAACATATTCATGCCAGTAGAAGTTGGTACTTCATAACTCACAGGGGCAGGAATGATATTGTTTTGGGCAAATACAGAAAAGGAACTAAACAGTAATAAAAAGATTTTCTTCATGGTTTTGTTGATTTGGAGAAATTTAAAATTTTTCTGAAGAATAAAGTTAATCAAAATTTCAAGTTCAATTATCCTGTTTTCCTTACTTATCCTCAAACATTCGTATTTTTACTTTCTCAATTTTTAGCAATTTATATGCAAACAAATATTTATTTAGGAATAGCTTGGCTGATTTACGGAGCAATTCATTCAATTTTAGCCACAAATACAATTAAAAAATCTGTCCCAATAAAATACTACCGACTGATTTACAACCTTTTAGCTGTAATTTTAATAATTCCAATCCTTTATTTACAGATAATATTACCGTCAGTAAATATGATGATAAGTTCACTTTTGAGCCAAGTATTAAGTGGCATGATGATGTTATCAGGCATTTACTTAGTCTATGTATCTTTCAGAAATTATGACTTAAAAGAATTTTTAGGCTTAGATTTTAATGAAACAAAAAATAAAAGTGAGCTACAAATCGAAGGTGTTTCAAGTGTGGTACGACATCCTCTATACATGGGAATGTTATTATTTTTATGGGGAACATTTGGCTATTTTACCACCGAAGCATATTTAGTAACGGCCATTTCACTAACCATTTATATAAGAATTGGAATTTATTTTGAAGAGAAAAAATTAGTGCAGGAATTTGGAAAGCAATACGAAAAATATCAAAAAGAAGTACCAATGTTAATTCCGAAATTTTAGTAACTGTTTAAATAAAAAAGGCTACATCCGTTATGAATGTAGCCTTTTTTATTTTTCAGTAATTACCTGAACTCTAACTAATTACTATTGATGTCTAACTAATAACTTCTTCGTAACCAGGGATTTACCGTCTGATGATAACTGATAAAGATAAATTCCGTTATTCCAGTCTTTCGTTGAAACTCTTACTTTTCGCTGGTCTTTTTCCAAAATTTCCTCTTTCATTTCATTACCCAAAATATTATAGAAAGTAATCTTTGCTTCTCCCACTTGCGACGAAATCACGTAATCAATATCAGCGTGGTCGTCGGCAGGGTTTGGGTAAATATTTGAAACGGTCAATTTATCACTTGAAAACAATCTATCTTCCGAAGAAATAAATTCTTCAATTTTATTTTCTGAATTAATCACTGGTTGAGCAACAGCAACTTCATTTTTAACAACTTGTGTTTTGGCAGGTTGTAACAAAAAAGAATTCGTGAAATATTGATTGATATAAACCGAACGTTGATAATTGATATTTCTATCCAACGTCAAAGATGATGGCTGAAAAAGCGAAAAAGATGTCTTTTTAAACAATACCGACGACGATAACGTCGTTTTAGCCTTAGGCTTTATCTCCAAACGGCTTTTATGTTTATTGTCAGTTTGTGCGTGAGTGTCTAAGCCCGATAGCGTAACTATCGTCATTAAAAACATTAGCGTATTTCTTAGTATAGGTTTCATTGCATTGTAAATATTCTATTCAGATATTCCTTGTTTATTGCCCCTTAAAATTAATTAATTGAGCTTGTTAATATTTTACAAAAATCGTGCGAAGATTTTGATTTATCTTCCTTTATATTCTTTAGACTATAAAAGTACACAAAAGGTTGCACCTCAAACTCTTAAAAAATGTTAATTATTTTCAATAAACTCTGTAAATAGTTTATTAAACGTTGATTTTCAAATACTTATTCTCCAATCTTTGAACAAAAATATATTAAAATTATTCTATTTTCAAAGTTTAGACCTTAATTTTTTCTTAGAATTATTTAGCGGAATTTTCTTTTCTTCTTTTTCTGCCTTTTTTGTTATCACCGAATCTTTCTTGATTGGTTGGCTTTTTACCTCAATTTTGGGTGATACCACTTTCATAATCAGCTCTTTTGTGGGTCTTTCTGCCAATCTCCATCTAAAACCATCTAATTCTTTATCATCGGGTTTTATTTCTTTGGGAGGAATAAATTTGCCGTCAGGTTTGGCTAAAAATGCAATTCTACTCACTTTATTTTTGGCAAAATTGATGTTCATTTTCCCACATTGTACTCGGTTCATCCCTGTAACGGTATTTTTTTCGTCAATGGCATAATAAATACTTTCTCCGTTACCTTCAACGGTCACTTTTTCTACTCGTGAACTATCGGTAAAATTCACTACCATTTTACGCCCTTTTATCTGGTTATAATTCACCAAAGTATCAATCGAAATCACGAAAGATTTACCTTTCATATTCATGATTTTGATTTTATTATGCCTTAATCCAATATTGATTGAATCGGCTTCTGATTGGTTTTTGGTGTTCCAAATAATGGGTTTTTGATAGAAATAAATAGTAGAATCTGATACATTATAACTCAAAGAATCACACCTTGCCGACATATCAGATTTGTACATCAAAACTTTTTTGTAGGCGTATAATTTCTTGACTTTCGTTTCTTTATTGTCCAATGAAACCAACGTATCGGCGTTCAAAAAGAGCGTATCATTTTCAAAAATATTCTTCAATAAAGCGTGTCCAAATACTCTTGTAATACCCGTTTTTTTAGAATAACGCCCTTTATCACCCGTCAAAATGGCTTTATCTTTTTTAGAAACAAATGAAATATTACCGTTTGCTATGCCAATTTCGGTGGGTGGGTCATAAATCATGGTATCAGCAATCATGACATAATCTTCAGTTTTTACTGTTGAACGCCCTTTCAAGTTAGAAATCTTGGTAAGGGTATTATACTGACTTCCTGGATTGGCGTAAGTGGTATCTTTTTTATTGACAATGAGCGTCGGAGCAACAAAAAACGCTTCTTTTGACAATGTACTATACCGAAGTGAATCCGCTGAAAGATTCCCTTCTTTATCCAAAACTTTTACGTTGGTTTTGAAATTCACCAATTTCGTAACCGTGTTATAGTAAGCTTCTTTACTGGTTAAGGTACTTTTTTTATCAAGCACTTTTCCACCCGTATTATAAAAAGCCACGCTCGAATTTAAGTCGTAATCTAATTTATTGGTGCTGAGAATAATCGTTTTATCGTCCAATTTTACCCGTCCATTAATCTTAGCTTTTCTTTCATTTCCAAAATAATAAGCGGTATCGCCCGTAATCGTTACAGTATCCGCTTGGATAATTTTCACTTTCCCATAAGCTTCCAAAATATTGGTTGTTTCGTTCAAAACCGCCAAATTACAGTAAAGGAGCGTTGTTCCTTGTCGCAAACCCACATTTCCCATTAGCTTTCTGATTTGCATAAACGGCAAATTCATTCCCACCAAACTATCAGCCTTGATAATTTCCAATTGATTGGGATTTGTAGGTATGGCTGGCACTTGAGCCTGTGTATTAAGCGAAAAAAATAGCAGAAATAAGGCAAAGCAACTCAATAAATATTGAGACATATTTTTCGGAATAAAGCTCAATAAAGTAGTATCAACTTTGGTCTGTAAAACCATAGCTTTATCTAAATTTGATTTTATTTGATGTATTTTTGTTGAATATTTCATAATCATCATTACGTTACAAAATTACCTAAATAAAACGATGCTCGACGAGTTTTTAACCTTTATTAACAAACAAAACCTCATTCAACCTACGCAAAAAGTCCTTTTGACGGTAAGTGGCGGGATGGATTCGGTAGTAATGTGCGACCTTTTTAGCAAGGCAAAGCTTGATTTTGTGATTGCTCACTGCAATTTTGGACTTCGTGGCGAAGAGTCGAATGAAGACGAAATGTTTGTTAAAAAGTTGTCTATCAAATATAAAGTTCCTTTCATAACCACGACTTTTCAAACGGCTGAATTTGCAGAAAATGAAAAAATTTCGACACAAATGGCGGCTCGTGTTTTACGTTACGAATGGTTTGAGAAAATCAGAAAAGAACAAAATTGTGATTATATCGCTACCGCACACCACCAAAATGATGTATTGGAAACGGTTTTATTGAACCTCACCAAAGGCACAGGCATTGCAGGCTTGCACGGAATCAAAGCGAAAAGCGGATTTATTATTCGTCCTATGCTGTTTGCCGAAAAAGAAAGTATTTTTGATTATGTAGTTGAAAATCAAATTATTTGGCGAGAAGATTCTTCTAATGAATCCAATAAATACCAACGAAATTTGATTCGGAATGAAGTTGTGCCTTTGTTAAAACAAATCAATCCAAATCTTGAAAATACCATTCGCCAAACAGTTGAGCGTGTTTCGGCGGTTGAGGATATTTTTGAACAAGAAATGGAAATGTTGCGTAAACAAATTACATGGTCTGACGCTCAAGCAACTTTTGTCAATTACAAAGCGATTCAAACGCTTTCGCAGCCTGTCATTAAGTTGGCAGAATTGCTGAAACCTTATAATTTCACGTATCAGCAATGCCAAGATATTTTTGATGCTTTCGATAAAGAAGCGGGTCGTAGTTTCCTCACGCCTACGCATACTTTGGTGAAAGACCGAACGGAATTGGTTATTACGCAAAAAAATCTAAAACCCTTTGAAAGTCAGACGATAACGACGGACGATGAGATTTTAGAAATCAATCATTTGAAGTTATCATTCGGAAAACCATTTGATAAAACCGAAGATTTTACCGTTCCAACGGCTAAGAGAACTGCCTGTTTAGATGCCGCAAAAGTGCGTTTCCCTTTGCAAATCAGAAAATGGAAAGAAGGCGACTGGTTTTGTCCTTTGGGAATGAATAAAAAGAAATTAATCAGCGATTTTCTTATCGACCAAAAAGTACCGTTAAATCTCAAAAAAGACGTTTATTTGCTGACTTCAAATGGTTCGGTAGTTTGGGTCATCGGTATGAGAATTGACGATAGATTTAAGGTGACGGATAAAACGGAGAAAATTGTTTTGTTTGAAGTATATAAGTAGAGACAAGGCAGTGCCTTGTCTGATATTAGATAGGACAAGCACTAATAGTAACAGGATATTGTATATAGCATAGTCTTGTCTAATCTATCCCCAAACATTTATCCAGTATTAAAATTATGTGCAATAGAGACAAGGCAAGTATGTGAAATAGAGACGAGTCAATTATGTGCAACAGAGACAAGGCAATGCCTTGTCTCTACATATTTCTAAAATATTATTCTGTAATTCTACACGCCTCCTTGCGACTAATCTCCTAAAAACCTCAAGAATTGAATCAATCCACTGAAAATCAATTTATTGAAATCATCAAAACTCATCAGGGCATCGTGCATAAAGTGTGCGGAATGTATCGGCATGACCCTGATGATAGAAAAGATTTATTTCAAGAAATTATTATTCAGTTGTGGCGTGCCTTCCCAAAATTCAGAGAAGAATCCAAAATCTCAACTTGGATTTATCAAATTGCCCTAAACGTTGCTATTTCAGATTTTAGAAAAGAAAGTCGCCGACCGCAACGGATTGAATTAAGCGAAAATATCCTCAATATTTCGGATGAGGCTTACGACAACACTACTGACGAAAAAATCAAAACTTTACATCATGCGATTGCCCAACTTTCAGAAATTGAAAAGGCAATTGTGATGCTTTATTTTGAAGAAAAAGACAATGAAGAAATTGCTGAAATTGTGGGGATTACGCAAAATAACGTAAGAGTAAAAATGACCCGCATTCGAGAAAAATTAAGAACGATGATAATGAGCAAATAGTACACTCTTTCATTCACTCAATAAACATGGAATTAGACGAATTAAAAAATATTTGGCAGTCGCAAACCATTATTCAAGAAGACTTTGATAATGAAAGAATTACGTCCATAATTCAACAAAAAACGAAGACAATTTCTGATAAGTTATATCAAAATTTAAAATTTGATGTAACGGTTAGTTGCTTACTTATTTTGCCATTATTGTACATTATTTTAGGAACAGAACTTAAAATTTATCATAAATTAATTGCCTTTTTTTTCATTATTTTGACTTCTATCGGTATCTTTTTATATTTGATTGGTCAAAAAAAATATCAAGAATTTTTCTCAAAAAATGATTTAGTTTCTACGCTGAAATTCACCATTGATAAGTTTCAAAAACAAATCAAAACGATTACTATTCTGAATAATATTTTGCTGTTACCTTTGATGTTTTATGGAACTGTTGTTGCTGCCGAAATAGCAGAAATAGAAATTGACCTTCGAGAATTGGTGCTTTTAGCTTTACTAATCAGCCCAATTGCCTATTTTTACAATCATTTTTTAATTAAAATACTTTATAAAAGTCATCTTGAAAAATTAAAATCTCATCTAATTGAATTAGAAAACCAATCTTAAACCAGTATTATTAATCCTTGCACAAAATGACAAATCCTATTAAATTCTTCATCATTTCACTGATTTTTAGCTCTTTGTACTTTACCAAAGTTTACGCTCAAAAAGAAGAGAAGTCCTTACTTTATGAAATTTCGGGCAATGGGCTTGCTCAACCTTCTTATTTGTACGGAACAATTCATGCTATCTGCAAAAATGATTTTATTATGACGGAGGCAACTAAAAAAGCCTTTTCAGAAAGTCAGCAAATATATCTTGAACTGGACATGGACGACCCGCAAATGATGACTGAAATGCAAAAAAATCTGATGATGAC
>JAAFIU010000396.1 GCA_013298805.1 Cytophagales bacterium
TTGATAGGGCTGGATGCCATAAGGTTATTTTTGAGTTTTCAATATTTTGTAATTGATTGTTTTGAAAATCAACAAACTGTCCTTTAATATAATATCCATTTTTTGTTTCTCCGTTATTTTCAAACTGCCAAATTAACTTCCGTGTAAGAAAACCAAGCAATTGATGGTCAAAAAAGTATTTTTTCCAAACATCATAATTCCAACTTTTTTTCTTTTTCCAAAAACTTTCAAATCTAATCTTTTGCCCCGAAAACTCTTTTTTGATGTCGTTTACAGTAGATTTCCAAACTTTTAAATCGTTTCCAAAATTACTTTTAACCGCTGATGGTTCACTTTTTAATGTATTGTCTGATTTTGTCCAAATCACCTCAATATCATCATAATCGTTAATTTTAAGTTTTGATTTATACTCTCCAAATTCTCTTTCAATAGTGCCATCTATCAAGCCGTAATCTGAAATAAAATAATCTTCAACATCATTAGGATTTAATTTTGAATATCGGACTGCCTTTGTAATAGATTTATCCAACTCCTCCAAGAATACAGGGTATTTGTTGCGTGATTTGAGTTTAAGTAAAGTTCCTAAACCTTCTATGGTTTGACTTTCATAAAGCAATTTTAAAATAACATCACCAAGTTTTCTTGAAATTGGTCCGACACTTGGAATTTTAGTAAAGCATTTTTCTGCAATTTTCGTAAAAATCGAATAAACGTTTGGCGTTTTTAATTCAAATAATATCCAAACAAATACTTGATAAACAATTACTTTATCGCCGATAAACCAACCACTTCGTTTTCCTGCTTCTTCATTAGTTTGTGCGTGAATATCTAAAATAAAGGCTTCATAGGCGTTCAATTTAATCTTTTTAATTGTGTTAATACTTTTTTCACTTACTTCAAATCTATCAAAATAATTTATCATAGATAAGTCAGAAACAAGCTCGTAAAACTCATTTTTATCCTCAATAAAAGACAATTGGTGTTCTTGTAACCATTTCCATTTTTTGTCTGTTTTTAAAGCATTTATAAATACGGACTTCGTATCCTTTTCAATTTTAGGACTATAAGGTATTATATCTAAATTTAAAATATCGTCAATAGCTTTTTGATGTAAATCAAATGATTTCACTTCTTCCAAATCTCTAAAATTTTCAATCTTTTGAATTATCTCAATTGGTAGAATTTGATTATTTTGAGCTTTAAAATACATAATTATTTCAAAAATTCGATAAATATAAATAAATCCAGAGTTAATATTTGTCAGGCGAGAAACATTATTTTCATCTATATACTCAATATTATGGGGGATGGAATGAAACTTTAAAATCTCAATAATTTCATCAGCATTATCAAAAATTGAATATCTGATTAAGTACTCAAAACACAGTCCTGTTTCATATGACTGATTATGTAGTTCATTATACTTGTCATGGCTAATCTTAATATTTTTGTACTTATTATAAAAAGCATCTCTTTCTTTTTGTTGATGGTAGAAAAACTCCATGACCATTTCCTTAAACACTAACCCCCTTTTATTCTTCGGATAATATTTATTTACATAATAAAAACCTAACATATCTTCAAATACTGGGAAGTTATTTGAAATTAGATTTTTTTTATATATTCTGTATGCTGATAACCACTCTGAAAGTAGTATTTCAAATAGTTCTTTTGGTGTCATAATTTTAATGAATATCAACCACCAACTAAGGCGATAAGTCTAACAAATGATATTGATAAGTTTTTATGAATTTTAACTTCTTCTTCTAAGTCAGAATATTGCTCGTTGTCAATGAGCATAAAAAAACCGTTTTTTTGAAACGCACTTAAAGCTAAGTAATACTGTTTTTCAGCATCTATTAATTTTGGTTCTCGCATTTTGTAGTGATTAAGTTTGCCTTCTACAGAATCAGAGTCTAAGGGTTGAACAAGTCCTTGAAAAAATTCTGATTTAGAACGATTGAATACGTCTACTTCATGAAAAACTCTTGATTTGATTAGGTCTTTCACTTTTACATTTTCATTTTGAACTTTCATCACAAACTGGTTTCTGATTGTCCCTGTCATAGATTCGTCTCTAATTGTTATTTCTGTTTCTTCCATAATATTTGTTCTGAATGTTTGTGTGTGTTGTTCTTAGAGTAGCACCCAACTCTTAAATATACAAAAGTCCCGTCGTGCTTTTTGTATTATTTGGCACTTTACCAATTTTGCGTTGTACTATCCTTGTCGTGCTTTTTGAATTGTTAAAATCTTGATAGATTTTTATAACAAACTTACCCATTTCCCACCAAACCCCAAAACCGATTTATCAAACGGTAAAATACTTTATTCCTAAGCATTTCTTGCCTAATTTTGAGTATAGCCATTCACAATTTGCCTTTTGAAATTAAGAAAGTATAAATGATAAGAAAGTGAAAAATAAAGTATTAAAAATCCACCCCAACGACAACGTTATTGTTGCGCTAACCGATTTAAAAAAAGGCGAAACCGTAGAATTAGACGGTCAATCTTATACCCTTACGGAAGATATTGCGGCTAAACACAAATTCGCTATGTACGATTTTGAGGTTGGCTCTGAAATAAAAATGTACGACGTATTGGTCGGCAAAGCACAATCGCCCATTGCTAAGGGCGGAAGTATCAATATTTTTAATGTAAAACACGCTGTCAATTCTTTTGAATTACGTGAAAATCACGCCGAGTGGCAAGCTCCTGATTTGTCGAAATTTACAGGCCGTACTTTCAACGGTTTTCATCGTCCCGACGGTTCGGTGGGAACGGCAAATTATTGGTTAGTTATTCCTTTAGTATTCTGCGAAAATCGTAATATCGAAGTGCTTCGTGAGGCACTCGTGGACGATTTGGGTTACGCTCGTAAGCATACGTATCAAAACCAAACTAACGATTTGATTTCTTTGTACAAAGCTGGAAAAACGATTGAAGAAATTCTATCGGCAGATTTACAAGGTCAAGAAACCGAAACGCAAAAGCAAAAACTTTTCCCAAATGTTGATGGCGTAAAATTCCTGCTTCACGACGGCGGTTGCGGTGGTACTCGTCAAGATTCTACGGCACTTTGCGGAATGTTAGCAGGTTATATCACGCACCCTAACTGTGCGGGAGCTACGGTTTTGAGTTTGGGTTGCCAAAATGCCCAAGTTGGCGAATTGAAGGCTGAAATTGCCAAAAGAGACGCTAATTTCCAGAAACCGCTTTATATTTTAGAACAACAAAATATTGGTACAGAATCAGAAATGATGTCTTTGGCATTGAAACAAACCTTTGCGGGATTGAT
>JAAFIU010000367.1 GCA_013298805.1 Cytophagales bacterium
AAAGTAATAAAAAAGTCGATAAGAACTCAGCTATTCTCAAAATCAGTAAAAATTACTCTAATCTTTTGCAAAAAGTGGCATAAACCAAAAGCTGTCCCAAAATTACTTTTGAGACAGCCTCTTTTTGTCTTTATGATTTACAACGCTAATTCTTTCTTCTCTTCAGGAAAAACAAAATTAATTGGTTTTGATACCTTTTCTTTCAATAAGGCAATTTCTAAAACTTCGTCAACATAGTCAACATAATGGAACTTAACGTCTGCAATATACGAAGGCGTAATCTCTTCTATGTCTTTTCTGTTTTTGTAACAAAGGATAATCTCTTTAATACCAGCACGCTTAGCAGCTAAAATCTTTTCTTTAATGCCTCCAACGGGTAAAACTTTTCCACGAAGGGTCACTTCGCCCGTCATGGCTAAGTGAGGTTTTACTTTGCGTTGGGTTAATGCCGATGCAATGGATGTCGTCATCGTTATACCTGCCGATGGCCCATCTTTGGGTACTGCCCCTGCGGGAACGTGAATATGAAGGTTATAATTATCAAAAATTCTGTAATCAATCTCATAATCGTCGGCGTGAGCTCTTAGATATGAAAGTGCTGCCATTGCGGACTCTTTCATCACATCCCCTAATTGTCCAGAAAGTGTTACGCCTCCTTTCCCACGATTAAGAATTGATTCGATGAATAGAATATCGCCCCCAACGGGTGTCCAAGCCAAACCAGTTACTACGCCTGCGGTGTCGGTAGTTTCGTATAAATCTTGGTCATACATTTCTTGACCTAATAACTTAACAACTTCTTCGGGTCTAACGGTCTTCGGATATTCCTCTTCCATCGCAATGGATTTGGTGATTTTCCGAATGAGTTTTCCTACTTGTTGCTCCAATTTACGCACGCCCGATTCTCTGGTGTAACCTTCTACCAATTTTTGCAGAGCGGCATCAGTAATGGTTAATGACTTATTGTCTAAACCGTGTTCTTGTTTTTGTTTCGGAACAAGGTGTTTTTTGGCAATCTGAACCTTTTCCTCCATGGTATAACCGCTTATGTCAATGATTTCCATACGGTCACGGAGAGCAGGGTGAATACTGTCTAATGAGTTGGCGGTGGCAATGAACAAGATTTTAGAAAGGTCATATTCAACCTCTAAATAATTGTCCATAAATGCACTATTTTGTTCAGGGTCAAGGACTTCCAAAAGTGCTGATGATGGGTCGCCACGATGGTCAGCTCCAACTTTATCAATTTCGTCTAAGATAAAAACTGGATTTGCCGAACCTGCTTTTTTAATGTTCTGAATAACTTTCCCTGGCATTGCACCAATATAGGTTTTACGGTGTCCTCTAATTTCGGATTCATCGTGTAAACCACCCAATGCCATTCTTACATATTTTCTACCTAATGCTTTGGCTATTGATTTTCCGAGAGATGTTTTTCCAACCCCTGGAGGGCCATAAAGGCATAAAATTGGGGCTTTCATGTTGCCCTTCATTTTCAAAACTGCTAAATATTCAATGATTCTTTCTTTGACTTTTTCGAGTCCAGAGTGGTCGGAATCAAGGACTTTTTGAGCTTTTTTGAGGTCAAAATTATCCTTTGTTATTTCATTCCAAGGTAAATCAGTTAATAATTCAACGTAATTCATCAACATTGGATATTCTGCCGACATTGAGTTGGTACGTTGTAATTTATTCAATTCTTTCTGAAAATGGTCGCCAACCTCTTTGTTCCATTTTTTCTTTGCTCCTTTTGCTCGAATTTTATCAAGTTCGGCTTCTGGATTATCAACGCCCAATTCTTCCTGTAATACTTTTATTTGCTGACGGAGGTAATAGTCTCGTTGTTGTTGGTCAATATCACTACTTGCTTTACTCTGAATTTCACGTTTGATTTCTAATAAATCAATGTCATTCATCATCAATTCTAACAAACGACGAGCTTGGTCGAGTCCATTCGGAATTTCTAATAATTGCTGTTTCTCAGAAACCTCTGCGTTTACATTGGCAGAAAGAAAGTGAATCAAAAAGTTGGGCGATTCAATATTATCAAGAGCAATTTGAGCTTCACGAGGGATTTCTGGATTCAAAAATAAAATTCGAGAAGCCATTTCACGCAAAGACTGAATCAAGGCTTTGTTCTCTTTATTCAATTTCGCAGGAAGATTATCTTCAATATAAGCAACCTTTGCAATAAGATTTGGCTCAGTTTTGGTATATTCTTGTACTTCAAAACGCTTACGCCCCTGCACGATAATCGTGGTATTTCCTCCAGGTAAAACAATCATTTTAAGGATATGTGCTACCGTTCCGACTTTATACAAATCTTCTCCCGTCGGTTCTTCTTTATTAGGATTTGCTTGTGCAATTACTCCTAAAGTACGATTTCCCTTGTATGCTTTTTTTACTAAACGAACCGATTTTTGTCTTCCAACAGTTACAGGAATGACCATTCCTGGAAATAATGCTATATTTCTTACTGGTAATATTGGTAGTTCATCAGAAAGAACGCCTAATTTTTCATCATCAATTTCTTCTCCTCCGAGCGGGATTAACTCAATGTTATCAAAATCGGTTATTTCAGCAAGTCTAAGATTATTCAAGAAATTTTTATCGTAACTCATATCGTTTTGAAAGTAATTAAAAATTGGTTGATTAATAGCATTTGAGGTATAACTATTTTAGTTTAAGGGTTTTGTCCTTTTGTCGTTAAACTTAATTCTTGATGTGTTTAAATAAAATTTTCTGCCACTATGACATAACACATAAAATTAATGTTAAAATCCAGAACTTCAAAGGTGATTTATTAAATGGTCAAATCTTATGCCATTTGACAAATTGACAGGGCTTGAGTAGTGTATTAAGTATCAAGAACTAAGTAATAAGAAAATGAGACTACTGCATTTACTGGCTCAATCTACTTAGGCCTTAATACTCGATACATTTAAGAAAACAAATCAATAATATCGTTCTGCGTCAATTTTTTCAAGAAACCGTCTTCGGTACTAATAATATCTTTGGCGATGTCTCGCTTTTTATCTTGGAGTAATAAAATTTTCTCTTCAATGGTGTCTTTACAAATCATGCGGTAAGCAAAAACATTTTTCTTTTGTCCAATACGGTGCGTGCGGTCGATGGCTTGTTGTTCAACCGCTGGATTCCACCAAGGGTCAACTAAGTAAACGTAATCGGCTTCGGTAAGGTTGATACCTACGCCACCTGCTTTTAAACTCATCAAGAACACTCTACATTCATCATCTTCTTGAAAGTGATTTACACGGTCAGCACGGTCAGTGGTTTTACCATCTAAATATTCAAATTTGATTTTATGTTTTTCTAAATGTCCTTTTATTAAGTCTAACATTTTGAGGAACTGACTGAAAATCAATATCTTATGATTTCCTGCATTCTCTTCTATTTCACGAATAATTTCTTCTAATTTCGCCGAACTTTGGTCATATTCTACATCATCATTCAATAAAGCTGGACTATCGCAAATCTGACGAAGTTTTAAGAGTGCTTCCAAAATCAGGAAAGATGATTTTTCTTTGCCATCGGTTGCCATTTTATCGACTAATTTTTGACGATATAGTTCTCTGAAAGTATCATAAACCTTACGTTGTTTTGTACCCATTTCGCAATAAATAATACTTTCAGTTTTATCTGGAAGGTCTTTGGCAACTTCCTCTTTGGTACGCTTCAACATGAAAGGATACACGATTTTTCGGAGTTGTGCGGCCTTGTCTTTGTCTTGAAGTTTGTCAATTGGGTTAGCAAACTCCGTTTTAAAGAACTCTCCGCTTCCTAATAAACCTGGATTGATGAATTCCATTTGAGAAAATAAATCGAATGT
>JAAFIU010000060.1 GCA_013298805.1 Cytophagales bacterium
CATTTATACCTGTGGAAATAACGGTTTATCAGCAACAAAGACAACAAAAACAGATAGCATATTTGGAACGAAAACTCGAAAGATTGAGGGCAAATGCAGCAGCGTAGGGAAGCTGTTGTATAGAAGCATAGCGTAAGTCTCTGTAATTCAACAAGTTAGCGTCAATAATTTCCTCCCTTGCTATTTTGTAAACATCTGATAATCAATTATTTAACTTTTTTCGCCCTCTTTTCTTGGTAAATCCTTTGACTTGTACCCCTGCAAAAGTTAGTATTTTGTAAAATGTTCTTCGACTTCCAATCTTAAAAGTCTTCATAATTTGAGTTGTAGATTGTTTTTCAGCATCGTAGAGTTCTTTCACTGATTCCGCAATATCTTGATAAGCTGGTAACAAGCCTTTGGGGCGACCACCGTTTCGTCCTCTGGCTCTTGCAGACTCTAATCCTGCCTTGGTTCGTTGGACAATCACATTCCTTTCATGTTCAGCCAAGGCACAGAAGATTTGAAAAACTAAAATGCCACTTGGTGAGGTTTTCATAACATTTGTGCGAAAATTTACGGTTTTTAACTAATAAATTAGTTTTTCTTAAAACCAAACCCACTCTTGAGGTTCTCATTACAATTGGACGAAAAGTAGCGGTTTCAACCTAAGTATTTAGTTATTGAAGATACACCTTCTTTTTTATTAACTTTTTGAACGATAGTTATATACTGTACCATAAGCAATTCCCAAAGTCTTTGATATTTTATTCATTGATAGCCCTTCCCTCTGTAATTCTATGATTTTTGTTTGAAGCTCCTTTGCAATTGGTGGACGTGCAATGTGTTTGCCTTGTGCTTTGGCTCTTGCCATACCCGCTTTCACCCTTTGACTAATCAAAGAACTTTCAAATTGAGCCAGCGATGCCATCACATGAAATATCAATTCACCCGTGGGCGTGGTTGTATCAATATTTTCTTGATAAGAGATAAAATCAATTCCTAAACTTTGAAATTCTTTCAAAGCATTGACTAATGCTTGAGTTGAACGAGCAAAACGGTCATATCTCCAAACTAAGACTACATCTATTTTTCGTTTCTTGGCGGCTGACATCATCAATTTATACTGCGTTCTGTCTTCACTTGTTCCAGAAGCATAGTCTATGAATTCAGTAATCACTTCAAAATTTCGAGCTTGAGCGTATTGACGTAATTGTACTAATTGTGTTTCTGGGTCTTGTCCTTTATCAAGGGTTGAAACTCTTGCGTATAAAGCGACCCGCTTTGTAGCATTGACTTGATTTTTCATTTATTTTGTCTATCAATAAGGAACTCCTTTACAAAGATACTTTTTTGCCCTGAAAAACACGCTTTAAACCTGTCACTTTTAGTGCTATTTTGCCGTAAATTTTTAGCGATATTTTGCGTATTTTCAGCAAAGTATATAGCGTTAATTTTAACACACATCAGTCCAACTTAGCTGTAAATTTTTATTGGTATTTGGGGTGTTTCTATCTATACATTTAGACTTGATTTTCATGAAACATAAGTCTAAATTTCATATAGTAAGTTCGGAGTGAACCAGTTATTCTACCCTTTCCATTTTATTGGCAAAAGCTAATATCTGGTAGAATATTGCCTTATTTTTTATTGAAAATATCTCTCTGATGGTTTTATTTGAATACATCATCGAATCATGGACTTTCTTAACTTCGGGAGCAATTATTTGGTATTGTTTGTTTAATCCAATAAATTTTCTTCCTCCTTGTATACCTTTTCCCTTGGCAATTCTTAACCCCTCTAAAGTGTTTTCTCTTCTTAAACTCCTTTCGGTATCAGCCAAAATACACATCATGCGATAAAACAAGTCTCCCATTGGGGTTGTTGAATCAAAGGATTCTTTCAAAGATTTTAGGTGAATTCCTCGCAACTTCAATCGCTCAATCAGTTTAATAAGTTGGACTATATCTTTTCCCAAGTTTAAGAATCTGCAAACCACAATGGTGTCGCCTTCTTTTGCCAAATTCAATAATTTCTCAAACTCAATTTGAACAAACTTTACACCCGAAACTTTATCCGTAAAGATTTTCCAGCAGCCTTCCAGACGAAGAATATCTAACTGTAAATCTATATTCTCTTCCGATGTCCACGTAAGTGCATACCCAAATTTTATCATGGTAAATGTTTGACAAAGCGTTAAATAGGTTTAATTTAAGTTATTCCGTTCCATTATAAATTATGTTTATTCAACCAGTTAAACAGGTTGGATTCAGATGTCCCATAGCGTTTGGCAATAAATTTTTTAGTTGAACCATTTTTTATCAAAGCTTCAATTTCAACTTTGTAAATATCAAGTTTACTTTTGCCTGCCCCTTTGGGTCTGCCGAGCTTTATCCCATTGGCTTTTTTGGTTTGCAAAGCCTCCTTCGTTCTTTTAGAAATTAAATCTCTTTCAATTTCTGCCACCATCGAAAAAACCATTGCCATCACTTTACTTTGGATGGTATCATCCAATTGCCATCCTCCTTTAACAGTGTACATTTTAATTCCTTTTTGGGTAGCTATGGCAATGATTTCCATACATTCAAGCATACTCCTACCTAAACGAGAAAATTCACTTAATAGAACTGAATCCCCTGCTGAGAGTTGATGGATGATTTCTCCGATTTTTCTTTCTCGCCAGTTTACTCTTCCCGACACTTTTTCTTCGACAAATTCAACTTTTCCCAAATTTTTATCATTAGCTAAATGCAAAATCTGGGTTTTGTTCTTTTCGAGGTCTTGGTCGATGGTGGAAACCCTTAAGTAAGCAATATTTCTTGTCATAATCTTGTGATTCTATAAAAAGGTATTAAATTGTATTATAATGGACTTATTCACTCTGTAATAATAGTAATATACATCGAATAATTCAGCGTTACAATACGACCATTTAAAATGGAGTCTAAAAGTACATTTTATCTTAAAAATTAGTAAAATGGAAAAACGAACATCCCTCGAAAAGTATAGAATTATTGAACCCATCTTACAAAATCGGACTTCGATAAGTGCGGTTGCCAAATATCACGATATTCCTATAAGAACTCTTCAACATTGGAAAAAGGTTTTTCAGCGAGATGGGATAAGTTCTTTGGAAAGAAAGAAGCGTTCTGATGAAAATAAACATCAAGTTTTCTCTGAGTCGTTAGTAGAATTAGTCAAAGCATTTGCCTTACAGAAACCTCCAATGACTGTCAGCAATATTCATAGACGTATCCAAACCATTTGCAAAAAAGACTCACTTCCATCTCCCTCTTACCACTGGGTTTATCAACAAACCAAAGCCATATCTCCTCACCTATTGATTCTTGCCCAAAAGGGCAGTAAAGCCTATAAACAACAATTTGAATTGCTTTTTAGACACGATAGTAATACATCCAACGCTATCTGGCAAGCAGACCATACTCTTTTGGATGTTTGGGTTTTGAATGAAAAAAAGGGAATTATCAGACCGTGGCTCAGTATTGTTCTTGATGATTTTTCACGTGTTGTCTGTGGGTATTATTTATCTGAAAATACACCTGATGCTACTCATACTGCTTTGGCACTTAGACAAGCTATTTGGAAAAAAAATCGACAAGGTTGGTCAATCTGCGGTATTCCTCAAAAACTCTATACTGATAATGGCGGAGATTTCATTTCAGAGCATATTTTACAAGTTTGTTTGAAGCTTAAAATTGAACTCATACATTCATTGCCAGGTAATCCACGGGGGAGAGGAAAGATAGAACGGTTCTTTCTAACGGTGAACGAAGGGCTTTTGCAAACATTGGATGGGTATTCTGTGGGTGGGAAACCAAGTTCTCCTCCTACTTTAACAATGAAAGAATTTGAGACTCAATTGTCAGAATTTATCGTTGATAAGTATAATCATCAAGCCACAAGTAAAGACCATTTATCCCCATTTCAACGATGGCAGGGAGATGGTTCTTTTCTACCGCAGATGCCTTCGTCATTAGAAGACTTAGATGATTTGATGATGCACATTGATAAAGGGAGAAGAATTCAACGGGATGGAATTCATTTTATGAATTTGCGATATGGCTCAATTACCTTGGTCGCATTTGTTGGAGAACAAGTGACCATTCGTTACGACCCAAGGGATTTGGCAGAAATAAAGGTCTATTTCACGGATGGAGCTTTTTTATGCAAAGCTGTCTGCCAAGATATTGCCGATTTAACCATTAGTTTGAGGGAATTATTATCAGCTCGAAAGGCTGTAAAAAAGGCATTAGATGGACAAGTGAAAGATTCAAAACATTTGCTTAGAAGTTTGATAGCCACCACCCCTCAAAAGCCAATAGATATTTCAGAGCCAATCCAGAAAAGTAAATCAACCCTAAAACTGTACGCAAATGATTGATATTTTTGAAGATTTTGCCCCTCAACCCTTCATTCAAACCAAAGAATATCTGCGATTTGAAGAGTTTGCTCAGAGCTGTACTCAATACAAATACATCGGCATTTGCTATGGAAACCCTGGCGTTGGGAAAACTTATACTGCCAACGAATATACCCAACCACAAGTGCTTGAATACTACAATAATAGATACCCTGTAAGTCTAATGGTGAAGGCTAATATACATTTGTGCAGGGGAGCTTTTTTTACGGTACAGGTCTGTAATACACCCAGAAGTATTCGTAATATGGTTCATGGTAAAATATTTAATTATGGGAATGTAACCTTGCGGCTTCAAGGGATTGAAGATATTATAACCTTAGCTTTAAAATCGCACCAAACGTGTCCTTTATTAATTGTGGACGAGGCTGATAGACTTACGTTTAGTTCTTTGGAAGAACTCCGAGCAATGTACGATGAGTATCAATTTGGCTTGATATTGATGGGAATGCCAGGAATTGAAAAACGACTGTCAAGGTATGCACAATTGTATTCAAGAATTGGTTTTGTCCACGAATTTAAACCCATTAATAAGGAAGAAATGAAGTTTTTATTTGAACAAAAATGGCAGGAATTAGGTCGGCAGTTTGATAAAAACACCTTTGTAGATGTCGAAGCGATGAATGAGATTATCAAAATTACGCATGGAAACTTCAGGCTTATCAATCGAATATTTGACCAAATGCAGCGGCTTATGCAAATTAATAATTTGACAACTCTTACAAAAGAATTGGTAGAAGCTGCCAAAAATTGCTTGGTCATTGGTGATTTTCTATAGATAAAATAACCTTGAAAAATTACGGTAAAATTGAGTTGGAATTTGTCCAAAATTAACACTAATTTCTTTGTGTAAAACACGCAAAATAGCACTAAAAATTTACGGCAAAATAGGACTAAAAGTGACATGCGTAAATCATCGTGAAAATAGGGATTGTTAATTAATACCCAATATTACACTTTAATTATACAATATCTATCTAAATATGTAGGGATTATTATATAGCTATTTTTAGATACTTCCAAAGAGCATTTTATTTATACATTCAGTACAAAATCCATCAACAAGAAATATCACTTTGAGCAAAGAATTCTTTTGGTAAAACTAAATGTGTAATTTTAACCAAACAATTCCATTTATGAGTCAACTCAATAATCCTCACGATAAATTTTTCAAGGAAACTTTCTCTCGACTGGAAGTCGCTCAGAGCTTTATCGAAGAAACTTTCCCTGTGGATATTAGAGATAGAATCAATATCTCTACTTTACAGAAAACCAATGCTTCTTTTACCGATGCTGAACTATCAGAGCATTTGGCGGACATTGTCTATCAAACTCAATACGCTGGACAAGATGCTTTGGTAACGTTACTTTTTGAGCATAAATCATACCCCGAAAAGTACCCACACTTACAATTGCTACGCTATATGAATAATGTGTGGCATGAGGAACAAAAGCAAAAGAAAGAATTATCTGTCATTATTTCTACCGTCATTTATCATGGGGAAACTACTTGGAAAAAAAAGTCTATGATTGCCTATTTCGGCAACCCTCATGCGAGCCTTCACCAGTTTATTCCTCAATTTGATTATCTATTATTCTCTCTCAATGAAATAGAAGACTATCAAATTGATAACTTCAAAAATGATTTACTTAGCATGACCGCTATGTTGATGAAACATAGTCGAGATGCCGCCGACAATTTCCTGAGTTTACAACCGTTTTTAGTAAAAAAACTCAATGCCTTGGATGCCAATCATCAGGACGATTTTATCAAAACCACTTTCAGATACATTGAAGACGGTATCAGCTTGACACAGAACAAATTAAGCCCTATATTTACACAAGTTTCAAATAATATAAACAATATTGCCATGACAATTGCCGACGAAATAAGAGAGGAAACTACCTTTAATTATGTAAAAGGTTTATGGGAAAAAGGCTTAAAGGCTGATTTCATTGCTGATGCCTTCAAATTGCCAATACAAAGAGTAGAAGAAATTATCAATAAAATAAAAAAAACTGCTAATTAAAATGCAGAATGTACCAGATTTTATATTGTAAAGCAAGCTCCAATAGCTTGCTTTTTTTGTTTGTTCTATAAAAAAATAGTAGCCTGATGATTTTTAAACTTCTTAATTTTTGACTTTAGCAACTGCTCATTTGGCTTGTTCATAAAACCCTATCGTAATTTTATGTTGAGAGAGGAAGAGTATTTCACCAAAAATGGTGAAATACTACTTGCTCTGGAATATCCATTCAACAATTTATCTATTCGTTCATTTCTTGTAAGCGACACCAATTAAAAAAACAGAAGGGGTAGGGATGCCGTCATAAAATTCAGTTTTGATGTACACATGACTTGCCCCCATTTCTAAGGCTTTCGCTTTGAGTTTGTCGTAGGCTCTTACCGTTAGTTTTTCTTTATTCCCTGTTATACTGGATGCACTCGTGGGTATTTGACCTAATAATCTCAAATGCTTTACATCGGCTAACACTTTGGTAATCACTAATTCTCCGCCCTCCGTATTTATCATCGAAGAAGGGGCAGTTGAAGGCTGAACCCTTAATTGAATCGGATTTAGTATCATCTCTTTCACAATAGAATCGCTTACCTTCGCTGTTTTTAGCTTAATTAAGGACTCTGAATCTACCTCAAATTTATGCGGTGTTTTACTAATCTTTTCTTTCAAGATGTCAGTTGAAACTTCGGATTCTGAAATTTTTATCACATCTTGATTCATCATTACTTCCATCGGTGGCGAAGCAACAAACATCGCTTTAATAACCCTATCAGATATTTTGGCGGCATCTAATTCTATAAGTCCCTGTGCGGTCAAATCGAAGGAAGATTTACTGGAGGAGATTTTGGCAAGGATAACATCCTGAGAAACCTTAGCGGTTTGTAAATTGATAATTTCTTTGTTGGTGAGCTGTTCCTGAGCCAAAGAAATACTACTGATGAGAACCAACCCAAGAAAGGGTACTGCTTTTTTAATTAAGAAATTCATGTAAAAAAAGTTTATGGTGTTGAGAATTGAACAAATAGAGAGTGTTTTATCTATTCATGGTTGTTTTGCATCTGCTTAATTAAGTCTTTGGCTCTCTTATCGGCTTTGGCTTCACTACGGGAAGACACCGCCCAAAAAGCAGCAGGTAGCCAACCAATTAAAGTGATTTGAAGAAATAAACAAATGATACCTTGAATGATTTTACCTCTGAGAAAAAATGATAACCAAGGGAATAGAATGGCAATGAGTAACATAATGTGTATTGGGGTTTAAAAATGAAAATGCAACAAAAAGTATTATATCTATTTGTTTTTCAAATACTTAAAAAGCAATCTCGAACAGAAAAACAAATAGCATAACATAAGACCCGTAAGGATTACCAATCCTGATAGAGATGTTGTTTTCGGAAAAGAGTAAGCGAGACTAATACCCACCAACGAAAGGCAAGATAAGATAAATCCTTCGTGTGGATGATGCTGAATCTCCGCAATCAGTTTATCTATTGGTTTCATATTCATGATTTTTGGGGTATTTACCCATGATTGAATTTAAAATTTATCTTAACCCTATCATTCACTCCAGATGATTTTCAAACAATTCCACTTCTAAACACATACCAATACTTTTCGTAGTCCTCTACGCTCAGCGGCAATGGATGGTAAGTAGGATTCTTAATGCGGAAATAGAGTCGGGTACAGTTCCGTCTGACGGTATAATTATCAAAACTTCCATTCGTGGAATACTCAAAATCTATCGGGTGGGTAGGATGTTTGGTAATCGCTAATCGGGCTATTTCTACGGTTAGGTTTTTAAAATGATGAAGGTTCAAAAGAGTTCCTTTCTCAACTTGGAGAAGTTGTCTCAACTCTATTAAATCGTAGCTGAAAGTCTTATACTTACGGCACTCGTACATTCTCAATATTTTATACAGAGGGACGGCATAAATATGCTTGAGCGATTGGATTACATCTAAATCGTAAGGAGCATATTTAGGGGCTAAATCCTGTAAATAGGGAGCAACGTCGGGGTGCGTGTGAAACACAAAGTCATTTCCATCAAATTCTACATCAGTAAATAGGGGCGAACTGCAATACACCTTTGTAGGGGCGTAAAATTCAACGAAATGCACGGGTTTATCAATCATGGTTTTAGGCACGATAAATATCTGTTTATGCGTTATAAATTCCTGCAACTTACTTTTGGGAATTTTTACGCACAGCGAGCCTTCTTCTTTCAATGAATGGTAGTCAATTTCGTTAATGAATATTTCATATATCCTCTGTTCCACTCGGGTAAAGGGCATGACGACAAAAACCGTCTTCGTCCCTGTAAAAGCTGACTGCGGTTTATTTTTTGACCGTAAATTGGTGATGGCAACCTTTCCCATGTAAATCATTAATTAAGCGGTATTAAGTATAATACCCTCATTCAAAAAATGGGATTGCAAGAAACTGAAAGGGATTTTCTCATTATTTTTGAAAAATAATGAAGATATGATGTTCACGAAAGGGCATGAAAAAAGCGTGAACGTACACTCATACTTTGTGTTCGAGGCTCTGGTAAACCCACTTAACAAAATAAAGTAACGCCACGCTTTTGACGTGGCGTTTTTAACTTTATTCCTGTTAAGTGAACATGAAAATGTACCAGATTTTCGAACACAGGCTTTTCAGTAAAAACGCAATCTATATGTTACTTAAACTATTTCTTTTTTGTTATTTTTTCGTTTATATTTTTCGCAATGTTACAACTCTTTTCTCTATTTTCAAATAATTTGAAAATATGTTGAATTTTACCTCCCCATTCTACCGTTTCGCTTAGAAAATATCAGTATTACCGCAATTGTTCCTTTTTCTTTTCTTGCTTGACGGTATATTCTCCTATGAAAGCAGTTCTTCGTCAATTTTGGTAAAAGGTGATTTTTTTAATTAATGATAGGAAACTTTACATGATTCCAAATACAGCTTAATTAAACAAATCGGGAATAAAATCTTAATTAAGGTTTGTACTGATGGGTTTTAGCAAATTAGGTATTTCCCATGATGCTCGGCAATAGATACAGAATGTTCCAATCGGATGATACTCTTCATTGGTCACTACATGAAATTGGTGGTTTACACATACTTCCGAGGTATTTGCTTTCCCAAATCCTAATAGTTCTGTACCACAATCAATACAAGATAAGCCATATTCCGAACCACTCTGTCGGCTATGCTCACATCCATTCGGTGAAGTGTTAAAAGACGGTTGAATAAATCCCTTAATTATATTTTTCCACCTTTCATCCGTAATGTGTGCGGTCTTTAACACTTCTACTAAGGCTTGATAACTATTGAAGTTTTCCATCTATGGGCGTGATTTAAAAATGGTTGTCAATCTTTCTATTTTCTTGATACAACGGACATTGAACTTAAAAAAATCCTTAAAGACTGCGGAGTTTATGCCAATTGCTATTGAATTTACGGTTCAATTATCCGCCAATTATGATTTGTTTCATGGTCGTTTCCCTGCGATTAAAGCCTACTTAGTCCCAACATTTCGCTGATACCAATTACCAAAATATTTATCGGCAAGTTTAGGGTTCTTTTGCCTAAAATCTTCTACTAAATGTTTGTATTCTATCACTCGCTCATCATCGCTCGTACTAAAATAGAAAGCACAAGTCAACATGACCATAAAAATCATCAACATCCAATAAGCCAATAAAGGTTTTTGGGACGTAAAACCGTAAAAATCTCCTTTGATTTCTACGCTCTTGGGAATACGATTCACCGTGTTGTCAAAAGATTGTAACTCTTTTTGGATAACTTCTGCCATGCCCGTTGAACGGGGTAAGTCTTTAATATAGTCTGACAAAGACGTTTTCAATCGGGTTTCTATGGCTTCAAAACTATTTTTTAAAGCATGAATTTCTTCCGCCAATCTTTTTTCTGTGCTATAAATTTGTTCTTGACGTTCCGTGGTTTTTTCCCAGAATGCCTTTGTTTTCTGTTCTTGCTCAATAAAATAATCTACTTGATTCTTGATTTGTTTAAAGGCAAGTAATACAGGATTGGTTTCTTCTTCGGGTGTTGTGTTCATTTGCTTAGAATAATTTGAATGTATCTTAATTAAACTTCATGCGTATTCGGGGAGCTTCTTTGACCTGCTCTTTTTTGACTTCCTGCTCCTTTTTTGTCTCCTCTAAGGTCTGGTTCTCTTTTGTTTTTTGAGCGATACGTTCTTTTTCAAGGGCTTGTTCTTGCTTGGCTTTTACCTCTTGGGCTTCTCGCTCCTGCTCTTTGGTAAACGATGGCGAAAGACTCAAAAGTCGTTGGGCTAAAATTCTTTCTTCTTCTTGTTTTTGGGCTTGGGCTTGTTTTTCAGCAGCTTGTTTTTCCGCTGCTGCTTGTCGTTCGGCAGCCTGTCGGGTCTTCTCTTGATCGGCAACGAAAGCATTTTCAAAGGACTTTAGGCTTTGCAATAACAAAGCATCCCCTAATGTATTGTTAGGGATTAAATCTCCGATGGTGTTATACTGTTTTTGATGGTTTAAAATCCCCTGACGGCTTGCTTTGCGGTCTGCTTCAAATAAGCCTTGATTGATTCGCTGTCTCGGAGCTACGGTTTTCCCTGCTTCAAATTCTTGCTTGAATTCTTTTTCGTAGGCAGGCTTAAAAGATTTTTCTAACCATTCTTTCCGTATCATCACTCGGTCTTTCTTCTGGGTAGATAAAATCCTTTCGTTCACTAATAAATGTACGTGTTGATTTGTAATACCTTCTTTCTCTCCTTTGTGTACCACAGTTGTATAAACGCAATCTTTGATGGGCGTTTTGTCAATGATAGATTGTACTCTATTAATACACTCATTAGGACTTAAAGAATTAGGCATACTTAAAATATAATTTGTCCTTACCCTTGCATCATATCTTCCTTGGATTCCTAAATCTCTATTTCCCAATTTCTCATTCTTCTCTATCTCTTGCCAATGTTGTAAAATTTCTTCCTTATTATATCCTTTTGAATGTTTAAATGCAATACATTCCCCTTCACGTAAATAATACGCTAATCCGCCATTTCCACTATGGGTTACATTGACAAATCCTTTAGCCATTTTTTAAGCCGTCTGCAAGACCCCAAGTTACGTCGAAAGAAAGCGTAGCTGAATTCGATGTGTACTTGGGCTATTATTAGATTTTTTATTGTTCAATAATTCAAATATAATAGCTCAAAATCACATTTAAAATATTTAATAATACTTTTTTTATTTTAAATATTTTATAGCAAGTTATATATTTTTTATTAAAATATATAACTTGCTATAAAATAGAATATCTGTTAATTAAAAAGGTTAATTCATAAAAACAATGACTAAATTCACTAAAGAAGAAAAAATCAAAATGCTTGAAAATAAATTAAAGGATTTGAAAGCATCAACTATCAAGGAACAAAGAAAAATAAGAGCTAAAAAACTCATTGAAATTGGAGCGTTCTTCTCTTCGATTTTGGATGTAGATTCCATGCACGAAATTATACGAAATGATGCTGATGGCAAATTTAAAAAATATGTCTCTGATTATTACCCTCTCAAAGACAAGATAGCCAAACTAACTTAAGTTAGTTATATAGAAATAATATTAAATGCTTGTATCTTTTTTTGATGATAAAGTCCATTATTTCTCTACTTTAAAAAGTGAAATAATGGGCTTGGAAATAATTATGCTCGATTTATAAAAATGCATAAAGTTTTTGATATAAAGCATTTTTATTTCCAACACTTTCAATTAATAATTTTTCTCTGAGTATAACCAAAACATAAATGCAACTCAAAATATTTTCTTAACAATATTCTGAGTTCAAAATAAAACTAAATAAATCTTATTATCACATTTCAGCTTAAAATTATGCTATCTGAAAAGTCTCGAAAACTAATGGTAAGGTATGAGCAAAATAACGCACCAGGTGGATCATTTTAAAGACCGCATTTCTGAATAAAACAAAAATACTGTAAAGAGGTAATATTACGATTGTCCTCTTTGTGTTACAATTAATACCCGTCCTTTTGAAAGAATGTGGACAAATGTGGTTCTTTATTAATTGTGATAAAAACTTTTGACGAAAGCATGCCTATTACTTGCCCGTCCGCTTCATGATTTTACTTCGACTGGTCCATTACTCGAAATTGAACTCAAATCCTTTATGTCCATTATACTTGAGTATTTGCGTTAAAAATAAGTCATTTATAGAATTCTAATTCTTCATCGGATAGAATACTCAACATGACACCACAATAACACGATTTCTTTGAATTTGAATAAATTTATATATTTTAAGACTTTTTTGTCTTCATTTGTGTACAAAACTTTTATATTTGTATAAATATAAATCCATTTTCTTTTCAGATGATTACAAACGCACAAGTCCTTACTTTCCTTACGAATAAAGATGGTTTGACACTTTCAAAAGTTGAAAAGGAGGCACAAATACCCAAAGGTATGCTTTCTAAATCTTTGAGTGGAGAAAGAGAGCTTAATCAAGACCATCTTACCAAATTGTATCCTGTTTTAGTTGGATACGGCTGGAAGGAATTTTTCCAATCCAAAGCAAAAGTCATTGCCATAGTAAATCATAAAGGGGGCGTTGGAAAGACTACTACCACATTAAATTTAGGTAAAGCCTTAGTTTTATCTGGGCATAAAGTATTAGTGATTGACATAGATTCTCAAGGAAATTTATCTCAGGCGTTAGGAGTTGATAACCCTGATAAACAAGTCCTTCATGCAATTATTGATGATGAACCTTTACCGATTTATCCAATCAGTGAAAATTTTGACCTTTCTCCGAGCGATTTAAGTCTTGCCAGCAGAGAAATAGAAATGATTAGAATGGTTTTAAGCGAGCTACAATTGCAAAGAGCCATTGAGTCAAAATTAAGTCAATATGATTATATTTTAATAGACTGCCCCCCTGCTCTAAATGTCTTTACTACCAGTGCATTAATTGCAGCTAATTCATGCTTAGTTACTTTACAGCCAGAGATTGCTGCTTTAAAAGGAGTGAAAGGATTATTTGACCATATTTTCCAAGTTCAAAAAAGACTTAACACCAATTTACATATTGAGGGCGTTCTTCTTACTATGGTTGACCAACGTCTAAATATCCACCGTGATATTATAGAACAAGTTCATCAACAATTAAATCCTTTCAGAGTTTTTAAAACACAAATCAGGATGAATGTTGCTTTGAAAGAGTCTCAGATTTCTCAAATTGATATTTTTGAATATGACTCAAATTCAAATGGGGCGAAAGATTATATGAATCTTGCAAAAGAAATAATGGCATAAATATCATACAAAAAATGGCAAAAAAATATCAATCATCTTTAGGCGAACAAAAAGTATTTCAACATTCGACATTTGTTCAGCATGAGGAAATTAAAAAAAATATCACAATAATTACAGAGTTAGAATCTTTGATACCACCATTACTTGATGACGAATTAGCTCAGTTAGAAGCTAACATTATAAAAGATGGTTGTAGAGAAGCATTACTCGTTTGGCCAACCATAGAGCAAATTTTAGAGCCAATTGATAAGTCTGATTCCACCAAACCAATATTTGTGTTAATTGATGGACATAACCGTTATAAAATATGCACTAAAAATAACATCGACTTCACAATTCACTTAGTTAATTACAAAACTCTTGAAGAAATTAGAGGCTTTATGATTGATAATCAGTTAGGTAGAAGAAATTTAGGTACTGAACAAATGTCTTATTTGAGAGGAATGAAATATATTCATCTGAAGCAAGATAAAGGTAAATATAGTAGAGAGGAGCATATAGCTCAAAATGATACTTATGCTATTGGGGGCGGAAATGAGCATATAGCTCAAAATGATACTTATGGGTCAAAAGATAAAAAAGTAAATACTGCTGAATTACTCGCTACTCAATTTAATGTAGGTCAAGCTACAATCAAACGTGATGCCGAGTTTGCAGAAGGACTTGAAAAACTTACACCCAATTTCAAAACACAAGTGCTTTCTGGTAAATCAAAAATTAATAAAAAGTATATTCAGCAATTATCTAAAAAAGAGATTTCGGAAAATAAAATAGATTCTACAGAGGAGCTTGAACAGGTTTTAGGTTCCTATTCTACTGATGTGGAAAAACAAAAGACTATCACAAATAATAGCCCAGAAGAGTTAATTATTGAAGAGATAAATTCATTAGTAAAAAAATTAAAAAACGTAGATACAAGAAAGGAGCTGTGTCAAGAAATTATTAGACTTATTAAAAGACTTTCATAAAATGAAACTGATGTTGTATCAAAGACCTTCTGATGGTAGAGTGGTGATTAAATACTACATCTACGTAAACCAATAGTCAAAAGCTAATACGAGTTTTTTATAAATATCAAAAATTACATTTGAGCTGTAAAAGATATTATAAAAACATAACTATCAAATATTCAGTACATTAGACCGTAATACGAGTTTTTTATGAATAATAGACATACATTACTTTAACTAACACATTTTTTTTGAAAATTATATCTCAGAATGAGTTATGATGGTTTATAATAAATTAAATTACTGAAAATCAATAACTTATAAAAAACATAAAAGTATTGAACAAAATAAGTGTCGAATCTAATACGAGTTTTTATTGATTATCAATAGCACATTTTTTCTTTATACGAGTTTTTTATGAATAACAAGCGTAACCATTTTAAGCTAATGCGAGTTTTTTATGAATACTAATAGACTGATAATCACCATAGTAAATAAAAAACTCGCATTAGCAACTAATTTCCCTTTTTATTTATCCATAGTTCTGATATTACATAATCTGCTTATTGTCAACACATTACCTTCGATTACGAGTTATTTATGAAAAGGAGTTATTTAAATAATAAAATAATCCTTAATAGTAATTGTTTTAGCAAAAAACAGGTTAAATACTTTTATTTTTAGCAATTTTTTCTTGATTTTTAGATTTATCAATAATATTTGATTGATTTAGACTTGATGTAATAAATTGACAACCAGTATTTTATGAATTTTAATACGAGTTTTTTATGAATTAATGCGAGTTTTTTGTAATTTTAATCGAGTTTAATACGAGTTTTTTATGAATTAATGCGAGTTTTTTGTAATTTTAAATATTAGAATCTATACAACTTTTAAACAATATTGATAATATGAAAATACCATCGACCAATAGCCTTGTCTTTCCATTCAAACACAGCAGGACTGACAATTATATATCAAATAAATTTGTAGTTTCTACAATTCCATACAAACGTATAGAACAGAAATTATTTGAACTATTTGTGAATCAAATAGATTATGAAGCTCTGTCTAATGCTGACGACAACACATCAATCATCATTACAATTCCACGTAGTGAAATTGTAAAATATCTTACAATTCAGCAGTCGCTCTCGGTAACAAAGTCCATGATGGAGAAGTCTATTACATTTTTAGATTTTAATAGACCAGAAATTGAGTACGAGCATTTAACAATATTCTCTCGAATAAGTTATCAAAATGGATTTTTAGAATTTGAGACAAACCATGCGATTGGCAAATATTTAAAAGACTTTAAAAAACAGTATGCACGTTATAACCTGGAAAAAATACAATCATTTAAGTATGTATATTCGAGTACATTATACAGGATTTTACGGATGCACATTGGCCAAAAACGGCTAACATTCGCCTACACAATCTCTGAGTTGAAAAAACTACTACAAGTTGATGAGAAAAAATATACAAATTTTTACGATTTTAATATTAACGTACTTTCAAAAGCACATAAAGAAATAACCCAATTGAATATTGACAATATTCAATTCGACTACAATACTGGCAACAAACAAAGAGGAGTAGAAAAAATATATTTCACAATACACACAGCTTTTACAAATAGCGAACTTGAAAAAAATGAATTTTTAGAAGCAGTATTAATAAACCCAAAAGTAGTATTACATCAAGTAGAAATAATTATAGAGAAACAATATCACTTTAGAGATAATCACAAAAAAATGATTCTGGAAGACAAGAATAATTTAGATAAATTCATCACATTACACATCGAATTTGAAAATGGGCTACATTCGAATGTGAAGAATAAAACTGCTTATATTTTAACTTGTTTAAATTTGGTGGGGAAGAAGACGTAAATTGAGTAGTCTTACATCTGAAACAGAAGCCTAACAAAAGGTTGGGACGACATTAAAGATAGAGATATTTGAGTTTTATATTTGTCTATTTCATAGTTATAGATAAAAAACAATATATCAATGGAGAGCATCAAAAAATATGGAGCATTTTTTTTGTTCAATCTTTCAAGAAGTAGCATGAATACATCAAGCATCTGTTTTAGGACTGCTACCAAATACATAACCTGTATTTACTCCCGCTTATCAAGTGATAATAGAAAATAAATTACGTTAAATTAAAAGAAATTTTCCTAAGTGGAGTGTGTCAAAAGTGTGGCACAACTAATTTTTGATGTACTTGATTTAAAGAGTTAATCGGCTCAGTAGGCTATAATAACAAAGTTCATTTAATGAAAAAAATAACTTTCAACACTTTTTGACCAACTCCAAAACCTAAGTAAAAATCACTGATTAACAAAATTTATTATGATTTACACCGTATAATAAATCTGAGTGCGGATTATTCATTATTTTTCATATTGTTTTTTGGATTATTAAAAGTTATAGGCAAACTTTGTCTAATTGCTATAACCACTAATAAACTCCAATCAATTCTTGAGAAGAATAACTGCACTTTTTCAGATAAAGCAAATTAATAGGCTGTTTGAATATTTCCTATTCATTTCACTCTCATTACTCATCAGTTGTAGTAAGATTGACGATAACTCCCCAGAGTCAGAAATCGCTTCCTTTAAGTTTAGTACAATAGCCCCTCAACAAATTGCTATTTCTAAAGAAAAAAAGAGTGTTGAAATTACCATTCCTTACGGCACATCTCTTAAATCCTTAATCCCAATCATCGAAATTTCACAAGGAGCAAGTATTGTACCGTCTTCTGCCATTCCTCAAGATTTTTCGCAACCCGTTTATTATGTTCTCACAAATACTGAGGGGAGAAAAACCGTGTATAAGGTTTCAGTGACAACCTTGAGTCAGCCCGTGCCAGAAATTAACAATGTTGATAAAAAAGAGTTTGAAGCGGGTGAAAGTATCATTGTTAGTGGCAGGTATTTTGGCAATAACCCAAGCATCATCAAAGCGTATTTTATCAATAGTAAAAAGGAAGAAATATTGATAACATCGAAGTTAATTGACTCCACACATATTCAGTTGTCAGTGCCTCAAACAACGCCCCCTCAAGCCTACAACATCAAAATAGCCGTAAAGGACAATACCATTGTATCAGATTTTACCATCAATGTTCAATATCCAACACCCGAGATAACTTCACTATCCAAGAAAAATATTTTACAGGGTGATACTTTGGTTATCAAAGGAAATTTTCTGTCTGATGTCTATACCTATCAATTAGGATTAAATGATGGCAAAAATAATAGCAATGTCCCCGTTCAGATAGCGAAGGGCATTTATTATGTTATTGCCCCAAAAACGATTCCTTCAGGTAACTACACGGTAAAAATTATCAACAAGACACTCCAAAAAGAAAGTAAAAGTCTTGATTTCTCCATAGCACTCTATGACATCAATAAACCTTTTGTGCAAGAAATCATAAACCCCAAAACGTATTATCTGGGTGGAGATAAAGTATCATTCAAGACCCTCAATTTTGAAAGTTTTCCCGCTCGTTTTTTTCAAATACAACTTTTAAACGGGAGTACAGGATTAGTTCAAAATGGGCTTTATTCTAAAGCTTCCAATTCTCTTATCCTTGATTTGCCCAGCAACTTAAAAGCAGGTACTTATAGCATAACACTGACCCTAATAAATTTAGCCAATCAAGAATATTCTATCGACATGGATGATAGATTAATGGTTAAATAAATACATCCAACATGAAATATTTTAAACTACTACTATTCTGTGGAATACTCTTTAGGGGTGTTCACACCACTTTCTCGCAAAATACGCTGTATATGAACCCTATCAAATATACAGACCGAAATCTCAATAGTTATAATGATAATTGTAGCAATTCAACCAAATTACACTATTTGGTTAATAATGTAGAAATCAGTAGAAACACCGTTTATTACTGTTGTGGGTTTCACGCCTTTTCCATTGATTATGGTTTAATGAAACCTGGAGATGTGTTTAAAGTTACGCAAGATTGTAGCCCAATAACCTATTCTCAGGTTGTTAAAGACGACTATGTATA
>JAAFIU010000261.1 GCA_013298805.1 Cytophagales bacterium
TAAGTCTCGTTCATCTGCAATACTTTCATATTCCTCTATTGTTGCAGGAATTCTGATAAATGGCTCAGTTAAAAGCCGTTCACGTATTTCATGTAATAATTCAACCGTTTTTACCATATCCGTAATCATTTTAACTATTCATTATTTATTAGCTAATCGAACTCTAACTGCATTGGCATGAGCTTCTAAAGACTCTGCCGTTGCCATTTCAATGATTGTTTTGCCAAGATTCTGAATCCCTGCTTGGGTAATATTTTGCACCGTAATTTTCTTCATAAAACTATCCAAACTTACGCCCGAATACGCTCGTGCATATCCGTTAGTTGGTAAGGTATGGTTCGTTCCAGAAGCATAATCGCCTGCTGATTCTGGTGTATAATTTCCTAAAAAAATCGAGCCAGCGTTATATATTTTCTCTGAAACTTCTTCTGCATTTTCAATCGACATAATCAAATGCTCTGCCGCATATTGATTTAGCATGTCCAAGGCAATTTCCTGGTTTTCTACAATTACTGCTTGACTATTTTCGAGTGCTTTTGATGCAAATTCTGCTCTTGGTAAAACCGCTAATTGTGCTGAAAGCTCTTGATTTACAGCATCAACCATTGTTTCAGAAGTCGAAACTAATAAAACTTGAGAATCCACTCCATGTTCTGCTTGCGATAATAAATCTGCCGCCACAAAAACTGGATTTGCTGTATCATCTGCATAAACCGCCACTTCTGAAGGACCTGCGGGCATATCAATTGCAACTCCTTCTTTATTTACCAACATTTTGGCAGCGGTAACATATTGATTTCCTGGTCCAAAAATTTTGTAAACTTGCGGAATTGTTTCCGTTCCGTAAGCCATTGCTGCAATTGCTTGCGAACCACCAATTCTAAAAATTTTAGAAATTCCACACAAACTTGCCGCAAAATAAATAGCAGGGTGATTCGAGGGAGTACATAAAACTACTTCACGGCAACCCGCAATTTGGGCAGGGATTCCTAACATTAATACAGTAGAAAATAGGGGGGCAGTTCCACCAGGAATATATAAACCAACTTTGTCAATTCCAACCGATTTACGCCAACAAGTAACACCCGTCATCGTTTCAATTTTTTCTGGAACTGATTTTTGAGCTTCGTGAAATTTATAAATATTAGCGTAAGCCTGTTTAATCGCTGTTTTTAGGTCCTCGGATAATAAATTTTCTGCATTTTGAATTTCTGAAACAGTTACCTCAAAATTCTCTAAAGCAATATTATCAAACTTCAAAGCAAAATCACGAATGGCAGCGTCGCCTTCTTCTTTTACTCTTTTCAAAATTGGAGCAACTCTTTCCTCAATTACCGAAATATCTTGTGTCGGACGGGTAAGAATGGCTTTATAATCTGATTGATTGGGGTATTTTATAATTTTCATATTTTTGAAGCGGTACATTGCGAAACTAGCGATTTGCGAATCACTAGTTTCGCTTTAATCGCTAAAATTAATAAATCATCTTCTCGATTGGCATTACTAAAATTCCTTCAGCACCAGCTTCACGGAGTTTTTCGATATTTTGCCAAAAATCATTTTCATTAATAACTGAACTCAAAGCTGACCATCCCGACTGTGCCAATGGAATAATCGAAGGTGATTGCATTCCCGGTAAAAGCTTAGAAATAGCTTCGATGTTTTCATTTTTTGTGTTTAAAACAACATATTTGCTATTTTTTGCACGTTGAACAGCATCAATTCTGAAAAGGATTTGCTTAACAATTTCTTGCTTTTCTTCGCTCATATCTTGGCAACCTATCATTATGGCTTCAGAGCGGAAGATTACTTCCACTTCTTTTAAACCATTACTCAAAAGTGTACCACCCGATGAAACAATATCACAAACGGCATGAGCCAAACCAATACTTGGAGCAATTTCAACTGAACCAGAAATTTCATGAATGTGCGATGTCACACCGTGTTCTTTCAAGAAATTACCTAAAATAATTGGATAAGAAGTCGCAATGTCTTTTCCTTCCAAACTTTGTACGCCACCATAAACGTCTTCACGAGGAATGGCGATAGATAGACGACATTTTGAGAAACCTAAAAGTTTTACTTCCGAAACATTTTTATGAGATTCTACATGGACATTCTGCCCCACAATACCAATATCCGCTACGCCATCTTCTACGTAACCAGGAATATCGTCGTCTCTTAGAAACAAAAATTCAGCAGGGAAGTTTGAAGAAGTAGCTTTTAATTTGCCCGCACCATTGTCGAACTTAATACCACATTCTTTAAAAAGATTGAGGGAGTCCTCACTTAATCGTCCAGATTTTTGGACTGCAATTCTTAAAATAGTATCCACGATTGTCAATTAACAGTTATCAATTATCAGTGAACAGTTGAAAGAAGTTAAACTGCTTGGTTATTGTCTACTGATATTACAAAATTACGCAATGAAATTTAGGTTTTAGGTGCTTTTACATAAATTGTCCATAATTCTATTTAATATGTTGTTGCTCTTTTGTTTTCGAGGTCAAACCAGAGTCAAAAACTACGCTTTTAAAAATATTATGAGTAAAAATACTTAAATTGAAAAAGCCTAAGCAATTTCGATTTGCTTAGGCTTTTTTTGAGAAAAAATGTTGACTTGACTAAAACAAAAAAAGCAGGCTCAAAAAGGCTGCTTTTTTGAATTACACTTCATCAACAAACTAAAAACCAAATAAGACTACTTTTAAAATAATCGGTAGTCAATTTGATAATTTGAGAATAAAGGTAATCATTTAATGACGATTTGTCAATATTTTACTCTCAAATATTCAAATAATTGGCTGTAGGAGAAGGACTCGAACCTCCACGGTGTGATTAGATATAGTACAAAATCCGGTGGTCTACCCCAGTCTATCTTGCGATAGGCATTATACTAACTTTATTTCATGTTCACCACCCCCGAGACAGGAGGGTACGTCTGCCAAATTTCATCACCCTACAATGTGTGTGTCTTTTCGACATGACAAAATTAGTATATTGGTGTTTGTTTTGCAAATTTTTGATAAAAAATAATTAAAATTTATAATATTTTTATTTTTAAGCATTTATTGTTGTAAATATTTTAAAAATATTGTTTTGTGAATCCATTTTTTTAATAAATTTCCAATAACTTAGTATGGTATAAATACTTATGAAATGAGCAATAACACAATAATTGACGATGTAGATAAGAAAATATTGAGCCTTTTGATGCAAAATGCCAATATGCCTTACACTGAAATTGGAAAAAAAATTAATGTTTCGGGTGGGACGGTTCATGTGAGGATGACGAAAATGGAAGAGGCTGGAATTGTTATAGGTTCTCAACTTATTATAGACCACACAAAATTGGGATGGGATATTTCAGCTTTTTTAGGAATCTATTTGGATAAAAGTTCTTTGTACGAAGAAGTAGCCACACAATTACAACAAATTCCCGAAGTGGTGAGTATTAATTATACGACGGGAATTTATTCTATTTTTGCCAAAATTGTATGTAGAGATACTGTTCATTTAAGAGAAGTTCTGCACGATAAAATTCAAAAAGTTCAAGGAATTCAACGTACAGAGACATTTATTTCATTAGAAGAATCCTTGAATAGACCTGTTCCATTCACAAAGTAGATGTCGAGATGAGAAATGTTGAGTTATTATATCCAAATATCCATTTTGGATGTTCAAGGCGATTAAGTAAATACTGAAAAATAAGCCTTAAAATGATTCCAATTTCTTCTCAAAAAAAAAGTTTAAACAGGCTCATTTAGAAAAATTCTAAACAAGAGAACTTTTGTACGAGTTTATGAGTTAAATTTGTAGTATAAAAACAAGTCAAATCTCGTTTCAGATAAAACTAACTGTATTTTTTGCAATTATCCAAAATCTGAGAAATAATAACATGGCAAAGGAAGAAATTGATATTTTAGAAGAAGTAACCTCCTCGGAGTATAAATATGGCTTTCATGATAACTTTGAAGCTGATGAATTTCCCGCTGGTTTAAGCGAAAGTGTGGTTCGTCAAATTTCTGCTAAAAAGAATGAGCCAGCATGGATGTTAGAATTACGTTTGAGTGCTTATAACGCATGGCTGGGTATGAAAGAACCAAAATGGTCTAACGTTCATTATACCCCCGTTGATTATCAGGCAATTAAATATTATTCAGCCCCGAAAGCAGCGAAAGTAGTAGAGTCGATGGACGATGTTGACCCTGAATTACGTGCTACTTTTGAAAAGTTAGGTATCTCTTTGAAAGAACAAAAACGTCTTTTGAATGTAAAAGATGGGGAAGAACTATCGGGTATTGCTGTTGATGCGGTGATTGACTCAGTTTCAGTAGGAACAACCTTTAAAGCCGATTTAGCAAAAAGAGGCATTATTTTTTGTTCAATTTCAGAGGCAATTCAAGAACATCCAGAATTAATCAAGAAATACTTAGGCTCAGTTGTGCCAGTGAAAGATAACTTTTTTTCTGCTTTAAATGCAGCAGTTTTCTCAGACGGTTCTTTCTGCTATATTCCCAAAGGAGTTCGTTGCCCGATGGAGCTTTCAACGTATTTCCGTATCAATGCCGCAGGAACGGGTCAGTTTGAACGCACATTGATTGTTGCCGATGCAGGTTCGTATGTAAGTTATTTAGAAGGTTGTACAGCTCCTCAACGTGATGAAAATCAATTGCACGCTGCCGTCGTTGAAATTTTTGCCCATGAAAATGCAGAAGTAAAATATTCGACAGTACAAAACTGGTATCCAGGCGATAAAGATGGTAAAGGGGGAATTTATAACTTCGTAACCAAGCGTGGTATTTGTGATGGAGCAAATTCTAAAATCTCTTGGACACAAGTAGAAACGGGTTCGGCAATTACTTGGAAATATCCATCGGTAATTCTAAAAGGTGATAATTCGATTGGAGAATTTTATTCAGTTGCCGTTACTAACAATATGCAACAAGCCGATACGGGTACAAAAATGGTACACATCGGAAAAAATACCAAATCAAGAATTGTATCAAAAGGTATTTCGGCAGGAAAATCACATAACTCATATCGTGGATTGGTTGAAGTGATGAAACGTGCAGACAACGCTCGTAATTTCTCGCAATGTGATTCGCTTTTAATGGGCGACCGCTGTGGGGCTCATACTTTCCCATATATAGAAGTTAAAAACAAAACGGCTACCGTAGAACACGAAGCAACCACTTCAAAAATTGGCGAAGACCAATTGTTTTATTGTAACCAAAGAGGAATTTCAACCGAAGCAGCCGTTGCTTTAATTGTCAATGGCTATGCCAAAGAAGTTTTAAATCAATTACCTATGGAATTTGCGGTGGAAGCACAAAAATTGCTTGCCGTTTCTTTGGAAGGTTCAGTTGGTTAAAAGATAATTTAATTTTGAATAAAGGCTTTTGTTTTCGTTAACAAAAGCCTTTTATATTTTTGTGGAACACGAATTCATTACCGTTTCTTCCAACTCCTTTGGGGAAATCGAAAAAAAAATAACGTACCATATTTAACTTTGACAAACTTCCCGAAATAACTCCGTTAGGGGTTAAACTTTCGGGAAGTTCAGCGGCGAATGTTGGGTACTTTTAATTTTATAATTTTCCTTGAATAAACTTTGTGAATTATGATAAATTATAATCCAAAAGAGTGGTTTACTTTCATTTTTAGATTACACAAGGCTGATACTTTTAGACAATTGATACCGATGTTGTTGAGTATCGCTATTTATGTAGGTATTGTGGCTTATTTGGAAATTGAAGTTTTTAAACTGCAAGACGATAGCCATCTAAAAAACATAACTGTCATGCACGGAATGTTGGGTTTTGTGATTTCGTTACTGTTAGTGTTTAGAACAAATACCGCTTATGAACGTTGGTGGGAAGGACGCAAACTCTTTGGTAGTTTAACCAATAACTCCAGAAATCTTGCGATGAAATTGAGTGCAATTTTACCAAGTGAAGAGGTCAATCTTCGGAATGAGTTTCAGCAAATTATTATCGAATATGTATTTGCCTTGAAACGACATTTACGTGGACATCAAC
>JAAFIU010000005.1 GCA_013298805.1 Cytophagales bacterium
TTCCCGAACAATTCGTTACGGTTAATGTCGCATTACTGCCTGAACAAATAGTTGAACTATTGACACTTGGCGAAGGTTTGGCAGTTACGGTTACTGTACCAGTGGCAGTTCCACTACAAGTTCCAAGGGTACAAGTAGCCGTATAACTCGTTGTCGTTGTTGGACTTACTGTTTTTGTTAAACCTGTTGTTCCATCGTTCCAAGATACACTTCCCGAACAATTCGTTACGGTTAATGTCGCATTACTGCCTGAACAAATAGTTGAACTATTGACACTTGGCGAAGGTTTGGCAGTTACGGTTACTGTACCAGTGGCAGTTCCACTACAAGTTCCAACCGCACAAGTAGCCGTATAACTCGTTGTCGTTGTTGGACTTACTGTTTTTGTTAAACCTGTTGTTCCATCGTTCCAAGATACACTTCCCGAACAATTCGTTACAGTTAATGTCGCATTACTGCCCGAACAAATTGTTGGACTGTTTATGGTAGGGGTTGGAGTTGTACAAGGAATGCTAATCAATAGCTCGCCAGAATCCGCTATAGGATACCCAGTAATTGCAGTAAGGGTGAACCAACCCCCTATGCTAAACTCTGTTATATCTCCATAAGTTGATGCACCAGTACCTATTTGAAGAGGTTTTTTCATACTTAAACTATGTGTATTTGGTGCTCCCAAAGCCCCAAAAGTAGCATCTGAAATTGTACCACTTCCTATAGTATAATAGTACCAATCTGATGAACTATACGAACTGGAACAAACAGAAGGTATTGGACCATAAGGAGAAGAAGATTGTTTCCCAGCTAAATCTAAGCTAAATGTCCAAATATGTTTATCAGAGTTTCGTATCATTTCTCCTGAAATTTTAGCTGTACCATCAGGACATTCTAAAAATGTAATAGATTTATTCTGAAAGTTGTATGTATTGCCTAAGCCCGTAGCCCAAAATGATAGTCTATCTATCGTTAAGCAATGTCTAACATCTGATGCACTCCTTGTTGTACACTGAGCTTGGATATTTGTTACATACCCTAATAGGAGTAGTTGAATAAGAAAAATAGTAAAGAATGTGTAGCTGTAACGATTTACAAATATTCTGTAACACAATTGACTTGATTTCATAATCTTATTTGTTTTTTATATATCTATTTATGGATTATTAATGGATAGGACTTTGGATTCTCGATAATCTAATCACAGAAAGCCAATTGTCAACAGCTACTTCACATTAGAACTGAAAAATTGGAGTTTATCAATAAATGATGATGAAGCTATTATAGCTTCATCATCATTTATTGTTTTACTTTTTTCCTCTGGTTTTGATAATCCCGTAAGGAATACAAACATTTGGTTTGCAACAATCTCCCACAATCACAACCACTGGACAACAGCCTGCTGCTGGACAATTGCCATTGCTGGCAAGGTAAGTGTATGTTCCTGATGCGGAGAAATTTATCGTGTTTCCAGACTGAACAAATACCGTTGTTGTTCCTACCGTTTTAAACCACTGTACATTCTGGAAAGTAGAAGGGATGGTCACTTGGATTTGCTCACCTTGACAAATAGTGATTGGTACAGAGATACACGCTCTTCCCAAATCATCTTCGTTTTCATTGTTATTCCCTGGCGTTGAGTCAATGTCTTTCTCATTCATCTTGCTGATTTCAGCCTTATTGAACATCACACCCTGAGCCACTACTTTCACCGAAATCGTCAATATCGCTGAATCGCCTGGTACTAAAGTTCCTAAATTCCAAACATTTGTATTTGGGTTATAAACACCCGTTCCTCTAACGACATTGAAACTTTGATACTGTAATCCCGATGGAAGTGTATCACTTACTTCAACACCTGTGGCAGTTCCTTCTCCTTCGTTCTTCACCACGATGGTATAATTAATCACTTCGTTCAATTGAGGAAGTTTTTTATTCACTCTCTTCTTTAAACTCAGGTCATATTTCTTAGTACAATCTTGATGAGTTACATCGAATGTTTCGCTACAAGTACCATTGGTATTGCTCAAGGTGAAATGATAAACGCCCAAGGCTGTCATACCTGATACCATACCGCTTTGGTTGATAGTGGCATTGCTTGGATTTCCACCGACAATGCTCCACACTTGCCCTGCTTTTGGAGCAGGTAATTGAATATTATCAACACAAGTTGAGAATATTGTTTGAGGTGATTTTGTACAAACAACACAATTCGTTGGAGCTTGAATCACAATTAATTTATTAGGGTATCCTGCTGCATTCATCGTAATTGTCAGGGCTACACCTGCTGGAATACCTGTAATTGTATTAATACCAACTGTGCCTGCACTTGCCGTCACCGTTATACCTGGCGTGGTGATGAAACTCATCGTATATGTTTTTCCATCAACCGAACAAAGAGGTCCACTCAATGAAATAGTTGGGGGTGGATTAACATTTGAACAATCCGTTGGACTTTTCGTACTTATTTTACTAATACAAGTTCCGTCCGTTGCGGTTACCGTTACATCTGTTCCTACTGGAATATTAATGATACTATTACCACTAATTGTTCCTACATTCGTTGTTACCGTTCCTTTGTCTGTTGTGAATGATACCGAGTAAGTTGTTCCATTACACAAAGGCTGCCCCAAGGTTAAGTTTGGTAAAATACAAGTGCTTGGGCAAGTGTTTGGTGCCGTTACGGTTATCATATTAGTACAAGTAGTTCCTTCGGTAGCTGTGATAGTTACGTTAGTCGCTATTGGAATACCTATTACTATGTTCCCCGTGATTGTTCCTGCATTGACCGTTACATTAGTAGAATTACTATTAAATACTACCGAGTAAGTTGTTCCAGAACAGACTACTGTTCCTACTGTCAATATTGGTTGAATACATGGTGTTATTAACGCTGCATCTACCGTCAAGATGTCTTTCTTAGTTGGGTCGATTGGATTGATTACATAATCTCCCGAGAAGCCCGTTGTTTTATCCACATCAGAGTCTTTAGTATCATCCGTTCCTGCATTTGGATTGCTTGAGATTTCACAACCTGCTGGTAGTGTAGTGCTTACAATTTTGATTTTGTAAGTACCTGCATCCAAATTGGTGAACAAATAATGACCCGTTGCATCGGTGGTATCTTTATTAAAGAGCGTTCCGTTTTTGTATAACTCTACAATCACGTTAGCAACTCCACCTGCATTAGCCGTTGTTTCATCTTGAATACCGTTGTTGTTGGTATCTTTCCAAACGAAATCTCCGAGGCTACCTTTCAATACTGGGCAATTCACTAAGCTACCATTTACCGTTACCATTTTGTCTGGACAACCTGCTTTTTTAACTGTAATGACTAAAGCTGTTCCTGTTGGTACACCTGTGATGGCATTTGCGGTTACTGTTCCTGCATTTGCCGTTACGACTGCTCCAACACTTGATGCGTAATTCACGCTAAATGTTGTCGCTCCATTTCCTTCACAAACTGGCATTCCTACCGAGATGTCTGGATTCACACAAGGTTTATCGCAGTCCGTTGGAGCTTTTACGACTATTTTGACTAAACAAGTAGCCGAATTACTGGCGGTTATTACTAAGTCTGTTCCTGCTGGAATTCCTGTAATAACACCATTACCTACTGTTCCTGCACTTGCCGTTACCGTTCCACCGCTTACACTAAAAGCAACAGCGTAAGTTGTTCCTGTACAAACTGCTGTACCCACACTTAGGTTTGGTAATGTACAGTTGTTGATTGGAGGACAAGACACTGGACTTTCAGCCGTCATTACGGTAGTACAAGTCAGACCTGCTGAAGCGGTAACGATTACGTTTGTTCCTACTGGAATTCCTGTAATATTGTTTCCGCTCACCGTACCAGATGATGTCGTTACCGTTCCTCCAGACACGTTGAGACTAACGCTGTATGTCCCGTTTCCATTACAAATAGCTGAACCAAGACTTAAAATTGGTTTAGTACAAGAATAAGTTAGACCTGCGTCCACCGTCAAGATGTCTTTCTTGGTTGGGTCAGTCGGATTGATTACATAATCTCCCGAGAAGCCCGTTGTTTTATCAACATCAGAGTCTTTAGCATCATCTGTTCCTGCATTTGGATTGCTTGAGATTTCACAACCTACTGGTAATGTGGTATTTACAATTTTGATTTTGTAAGTGCCTGCATCCAAATTGCTGAACAAGTATTTACCCGTCGCATCGGTGGTGTCTTTAGTTAGAAGCGTTCCGTTTTTGTATAATTCTACAATCACGTTGGCAACTCCACCTGCATTGGCCGTTGTTTCGTCTTGAATACCGTTGTTGTTGGCATCTTTCCAAACAAAATCTCCGAGGCTACCTTTTGGAACAATACAGTTAGTCGGCGATGGAATATTGACGATTATAGGATTATAACCAGTAACTCTCACCGTGAGTGTTGCAATGACACCTATTGGAATCCCTGTAATTGAATTTGTTCCTATCGTTCCTGCACTTGAAGTCACCGTCGCACCTGGACTTAGTATATAATTGATCGTATAAGTCTTTCCATCCACAGAACAAATTGGTCCACTCCACGAAATGTATGGTGGTGGAGTTACTATTGAACAATCCGTAGGGCTTTTCGTACTTACTTTACTAATACAAGTACCATCAGTTGCTGTTACCACAGCATCAGTTCCAAATGGAATATTGATGATACTATTACCACTGATTGTTCCTGCATTGGTTGTGACGGTTCCTTTATCCGTTGTAAATGATACCGAATAAGTTGCTCCATTACACACTGGTTGCCCCAGAGTCAAATTCGGTAATATACAGGTACTTGGACAAGCCAATGGACTTAATATTGTTGAACTAATGGTACAAGTAGCACTTTCAGTGGCGGTAATGGTTACATTAGTTCCCAATGGAATTGCTGTAATCGTATTTCCACTTATTGTTCCCGAACTAACCGTTATGTTAGAACTATTACTATAAAATACTACCGAGTAAGTTGTTCCCAGACACGTTACCGTTCCTGCCGTTAAGACTGGTTTGATACATGGAATGCTTACCCCTGCATCTACGGTAAGGATGTCTTTTTTGGTTGGGTCGGTTGGGTCGATGAGATAATCTCCCGAGAACCCCGTTGTTTTATCCACATCAGAGTCTTTGGCATCATCTGTTCCTGCATTTGGATTACTTGAAATCTCACAACCTACTGGTAATGTAGTGCTTACAATTTTGATTTTGTAAGTTCCTGCATCCAAATTGCTGAACAAGTATTTACCCGTCGCATCGGTCGTATCTTTATTAAAGAGCGTTCCGTTTTTGTATAATTCTACAATCACGTTGACTACTCCTCCTGCATTAGCGGTTGTTTCATCTTGAATACCATTGTTATTGGTATCTTTCCAAACGAAATCTCCAAGGCTACCTTTTGGTATAATACAAGTTGGCACTAAAACTTGAACGGTATCTGTACAAATTTGTCCACCACTGGTGACTGAATATATGAATTTATAGACTCCAGATACAGTCATCCCAGATACAGCATTAGCATTAATGGTCGTAGTTGCTGGATTTCCCGTTTGAGCTGTCCAGATACCTCCTGAAGTTACTGGAACAAGAGTCGCTGAACTTGGAGCTATTCCCGCTACTGAACAAATTAGCGTTTGGTCAACACCTGCATTTGGTTTCACACAACCTGTACAAGGCTGAACGCTTACTGCTACGGTGTCTAAACAACCTGTAACGCTGTATTGGAATTGGTAAGTACCTGCAACTGTCATAGCCGATACTGCATTGCCTGCTATCGTGGCAAGGGCTGGTGTTGTACCGATTTGGGTAAATGTACCACCTGCTGTTACTGGAACAAGCGTAGTGCTTGTTGTCAAGGTATTTGTTGTTGCATTGGCACAAGCTAAAGTTTGGTCAGTACCTGCATTTGGTTTGGCATTTACTGTTACCACTACATTAGCAGTGTCTTTACAACCCAAAGCATTTTGGGCTACCAAAACATACGTTGTTGTCGCTGTTGGCTGCACTGCTGTTGGTGTTGCAACTGCTGTTCCACCTGCTGTGGCTATTGTCCAAACTGGACTTAAATACGTTGCGTAACTGGTAATTTTTGATGTTAAATCAACGCTGACTCCTGCACAAATAGTGGCTGTGCCATCGGCGATTGTTGGTTTGGCATTGACCATTACTTGAGCGGTATCGGTACAAGTAATACCACCACCTGTTACGGAGTAAATAAATTTATACGTTCCTGCGGTGCTTAATCCTGCGATATTGCCATTATTATCAATAGTGGCAGTAGCAGGATTTCCTGTTTGTGCTCCCCATGTTCCACCCGTTGTAACAGCCGTAAGCTTGGCTGTGGCAACTGGCTGGCATACCGCTGCTGCGTCTGCACCTGCATTTGGTTTCACACAACCTGTACAAGGCTGAACGCTTACTGCTACGGTGTCTAAACAACCTGCAACGCTGTATTGGAATTGGTATGTTCCTGCAACTGTCATAGCTGATACTGCATTGCCTGCTATCGTGGTAAGGGCTGGTGTTGTACCGATTTGGGTAAATGTACCCCCTGTTGTTACTGGAACAAGCGTAGTGCTTGTTGTCAAGGTATTTGTTGCTGCATTTGCACAAGCTAAAGTTTGGTCAGTTCCTGCATTTGGTTTGGCATTTACTGTTACCACTACATTGGCAGTGTCTTTACAACCCAAAGCATTTTGGGCTACTAAAACATACGTTGTTGTCGCTGTTGGCTTCACTGCTGTTGGGGTGGTTACTGCTGTACCTCCTGCTGTGGCTACCGTCCAAACTGGACTTAAATACGTTGCATAACTGGTGATTTTTGTTGTTAAATCAACGCTGACTCCTGCACAAATTGTCGCTGTGCCATCGGTAATTGTTGGTTTGGCATTGACTACTACTTGAGCGGTATCGGTACAAGTAATTCCACCACCTGTTACGGAGTAAATAAATTTATACGTTCCTGCGGTACTTAATCCTGTGATATTACCATTATTGTCAATAGTGGCAGTAGCAGGATTTCCTGTTTGTGCTCCCCATGTTCCACCCGTTGTAACAGCCGTAAGCTTGGCTGTGGCAACTGGCTGGCATACCGCTGCTGCGTCTGTTCCTGCATTTGGTTTCACACAACCTGTACAAGGCTGAACGCTTACTGCTACGGTGTCTAAACAACCTGCAACGCTGTATTGGAATTGGTATGTTCCTGCAACTGTCATAGCTGATACTGCATTACCTGCTATCGTGGTAAGGGCTGGTGTTGTACCGATTTGGGTAAATGTACCCCCTGTTGTTACTGGAACAAGCGTAGTGCTTGTTGTCAAGGTATTTGTTGCTGCATTTGCACAAGCTAAAGTTTGGTCAGTTCCTGCATTTGGTTTGGCATTTACTGTTACCACTACATTGGCAGTGTCTTTACAACCCAAAGCATTTTGGGCTACTAAAACATACGTTGTTGTCGCTGTTGGCTTCACTGCTGTTGGGGTGGTTACTGCTGTACCTCCTGCTGTGGCTACCGTCCAAACTGGACTTAAATACGTTGCATAACTGGTGATTTTTGTTGTTAAATCAACGCTGACTCCTGCACAAATTGTCGCTGTGCCATCGGTAATTGTTGGTTTGGCATTGACTACTACTTGAGCGGTATCGGTACAAGTAATTCCACCACCTGTTACGGAGTAAATAAATTTATACGTTCCTGCGGTACTTAATCCTGTGATATTACCATTATTGTCAATAGTGGCAGTAGCAGGATTTCCTGTTTGTGCTCCCCATGTTCCACCCGTTGTAACAGCCGTAAGCTTGGCTGTGGCAACTGGCTGGCATACCGCTGCTGCGTCTGTTCCTGCATTTGGTTTCACACAACCTGTACAAGGCTGAACGCTTACTGCTACGGTGTCTAAACAACCTGTAACGCTGTATTGGAATTGGTAAGTACCTGCAACTGTCATTGCCGATACAGCATTCCCTGCTATCGTGGCAAGGGCTGGTGTTGTACCGATTTGGGTAAATGTACCACCTGCTGTTACTGGAACAAGCGTAGTGCTTGTTGTCAAGGTATTTGTTGTTGCATTGGCACAAGCTAAAGTTTGGTCAGTACCTGCGTTTGGTTTGGTGCATTTTCTTATCAATGCTCCATCAATATCTAAATTATCTTTTAATGCAGGGCTTACTGGATTTGTTGGGTCTATTATTACGGCATCTGAAAAACCAGTAATTGTATCAAAATCTGAATCATTTACCTCTGTTCCTGCCAATACATTTTTCTTGGGCGAAATCTGGCAAGTATCGGCAATACCTCCGATAATCTTGACTTGATAACTCGCCGAATCTAATTCTGTAAATAAATACAAACCAGAAATGTCTGTTGTGTCTTTTCGGTTGGTGTTGATACCATTACGCCACAGCTCTAATATTATTCCTTTAACAGCGGCCGTGGCTGGTTCGTCTTGAATACCATTGTTGTTGGTATCTTTCCAGAAATAGTTACCTAATGTACCTCGAAGGCAAGAGGTAAACACAGTTGAACAACATAGTGAGTCTTTACAGCCATCTAAACCAATGGCTGAATAGGTATAACTTCCTGGTGTCGTAACTTCATAAGTATTTACATTTGCCCCTGCGATAACAACTCCATCTTTATACCATTTGAAAGATGTCAAACTTGAATTGGCAGTGATAATATAAGTTTCACCTGAACAAATAGCAGTTGGTGCTACCACACATCCACAACTCACAGGTGCAGTATAAGTAGCAGAATTGGTACAAGCAGCATCGGCACTAAATACAGCCGAGACCGTATGACTTGCTCCGTCTGCTGTAAGTCCACTTAAAGTATAGGCTTGCGGACTGGTAAATGGTGCATTGAATACTTGTGTTACGCCTCCCATTGATACCGTTAAAGTACCTGATGTTGGAGCATTAGTAAATGTTAAACTACCTGTTAAATTGTGTGTATTGGTAGCAGGGGTACAAGTGCTTGGTGTGGCTGTGAGTGAGATTGAACAAGTTAAATTGGGCCATGCAGGTACATCGTTACTGGCGATTATTAAACCTTTGCCGCCACAACCACCTGTACCTGTTTGTATGCTATTTTTAGGATTGTTGGTACGTATACCATTAGTTCCGCCTGTAGCCCCTATACTATTAATACCAGTAATTGTAACTGAATTGCCACCTGTATTTGTTTGAGTGGCTGTGCTATATAACCAAACACCACCGCCACCACCACCAGCACCTGCTACTCCACCGTGATATACCCCGTTATTATTACCGTCACCGCCTTTACCACCAGCGATACTAATGGCTGTACTCGTAAATACACCCACTCTTAATGACATCTGACCGCCGCCGCCGCCGCCGCCGCCACCAGCACCATAATCCATTGCATTAGTTGTGGTTAAGCCAGGGCAATATGGGGCTAAACCTTTTCCTTCTCCGTTAGATTGAATTAAACGGCTATTTCCAATGACTGTCGAAACTTCCATAATAATAATTCCGCCTCCTAACCCACCTGTTTGGCAGAAAGCATCTCCTCCAGCCCCTCCCATCATAAGTCGAGGTTGAGCGGCATTTAAATAATGTGAATTATCGTCAATTACAACCGAAACAGGATTATTGCCTGCACCGCCTATTTTTGTATAAATTGAACCAGAAACGCCAGCACATCCTCCTCCTGTCCATGAACCACCTCCTCCGCCAGCATACGAATCATCTCCACCTAACCAAGCAGACGCACCACCACCACCACCACCATAACTTCCGCCACCTGAACCACCACCGCCATCTGGATAATAATAACTCACTCCATTACTAACTCCTTTTACGCCGCCGCCGCCACCACCAAAAGCGCCGCCGCCGCCGCCGCCGCCGCCTACACCGCCACCGCCACCAGCACTACCAGCACCATTGGCAACCCCATTACCATTAGCACCTCCGCCACCACCGCCACCTCCAATAATACCTCCGCCACCACCGCCATTAATACCTTGACGAATAGCAATAGCCCCGGCTCCACCACCAACATAACCAGCCAAAGCTGGTGTACCAGAAGGAACTCCACCGGCACCACCACCACCGCCGATTCCACCACCACCAGCAGCAGCTCCCGATGCAGGTGTACTCGAAAATCCTCTGCCATCTGTACTTCCTACACCACTACTCAAACTTGTAGGGGTTGTAGTAGTTGGTGGGTTGGTTTGCGAAAACCCTGTTCCAGTGGCATCAATATTAGCGTTTAAGGTCAAAGTTCCTCCTTTTAAAGCAATCACCCCACCTGTACTACCATCCCATATTTTTGCGGTTACAGCAGCCGATACAGTACCTGTGGTACAGCTCGGTGCACGTACTAATTGTACTTTCTCTGTACTAAATGAATAAGTGTTAGAAATACTGTTTAGTGTAATACTGTTACCACTCACAGCAGTTACTAACTTTAATTCATATTTACCCATATTACTACCTGTTTGAACAGGTGGTGGTCCCGTCATTTGTATTAGAACAACATTATCACCTACGGCAAAAGAGGCCGATGCTCCACTTTTAGTACCAATTGTTACTACATTTCCTGAAATGTTGGTAACAGGGGCGTAAGTATTAATTACACCCGAAAGGCTACTACAAGTTTGAGCATATATTGAATTGTTAATCAATAAGAAACCTACTAAAAATAGTAGCCATAAGTAACTATTATGGGGCTGTTTTTTATCCATGAGTACACGAAAATTATTCATTAGATTTGATGTTTTAAAATACATGATTACTTTATAGTTTTATTATGTTAACCGAAACAGGAATGCAAAACTGCCTGCACTGTGGCTCTTCGAGCGTTAAAAATTGGTCGGCAATTGGGTTCATTAATAAGATACTTTGTCCAGAAGGCCATTTTACTTGTACGCTTTCTATTTGGGTGGCATTACCTAAGCCGAAGTGTTGGGTAAGGGTATTGGAAATACCGTAGCTTTCGCCTGCCCGCACTTCTCTAATTTGGGTTTTACCATTGGCTTTTAGTGTAATTCTTGCCCCTACTGATGAGCGGTTACTTTGTGTTCCATTAAGACTGATAGCGATAAAATGATTATCATTTTTTTCGTTTAACCATAACCTATCAGGGTCTTCATTACCATAATAATAGGAGGTATATAAGTCTAAAAAACCATCGTGGTTCAAATCGCCAACGGTAAAAGACCTTAATGATTTGTCGGTATTCACACTGAGCAAAGGCAAGGCAACTGCCGTAAAAGTTCGATTACCATTGTTTTTGAAATACTTTGCTTCTTTCATACCCGAAACAAGCAAATCCACATAGCCATCGTTGTCAAAGTCTCGCATTAGGACTTCCAAAATCCCATCTGGGGTTGTTCCCAATAGCCCTGCACTTGCAGTAATATCGGTAAAATGCCCTATTCCATCATTCAGCATTAATCTTGAAGGTGTATAATGATTGGCTATAAAAGCATCCATATCTCCGTCATTATCAATATCTTGAAACTCTGTTACCCAAGTTTGGCTACTATCTGCCATACCAAAGGATTTGGCTTGGTCGGTATAAACCCTACCCCCACCTCCCCACAAGAGAGGTACGTTGACAAATAATTTATTTATTCGTCGTTGGTCGGTAGAGTCTTTTACTCCTGCTCTACATTTGCTCAGGTAGGCATCTATATCTCCATCATTATCAAAATCTGTAAATACGATTCCGTAATTTCCTGCGTGTTTCTTGAATGGTACGGTGCTAAAATCAAAACCCATTGGGTCTTTTACGAAATTTCCATTGCCTGTATTCCTCCAAATGGCATTGGTACTATCGTCGTTACAAACAAATGCATCAAGCCAGCCGTCGTTGTTAATATCTGCTAAGGCTGAGGCTTGTGTAAAAATGCTATCTTGTGGCATTTTCGTAACCGAATAAGCCGATGCGTTGCTATTTGCCTTTACAATACGCACACCATTGTACTCGCCACCTGTCAAAATATCGGCATAGCCATTGTTATCCACATCAGCCAAAATGATACTCAAAGGTGTTTTATTTAGCATATTGCCCACGGTTTGCTCTATAAAAGAGCCGTCAGCTTGCTGTTTCAGAATATAAAAATTGCCCGATAGGTCAGCCCGCACAATATCATCTCGTCCGTCGGCATTCATATCTGCTACACCTTTTTGTAACCAGGTCCTAAAATTTGGATTTGGTAATTTCGTCGAAGCATCAACAAAGGCTACTTGCCCTATGCTTGGCAAAGCAAATAGTATCAGCATTAGAGAAAGTAGCTTTGTTGGTGTCGCCAAACGCATCATTGTCATAATTTTTTTGTTACCGTAACTGTTCCACAATTTGGTGTTCCGCAAGGAGTTTGAACAATAGCACTTAGCGTAATGCTATCTTTACAAGTTCCATAACCTGTTACCTGATTATCGGCATCAACTTTAATTGTATAAGTTCCTGCGGTGCTTGGAGCTGTCCAAGTTGCGGTGCTACCTTGTGCAGTGAAAACTCCCCCTGTTGGGCTAACTGACCAGTTGAAGGCTGTTTTTGTAGCATCTATTCCAGTACCCAAAGCCGTAAGATTTACCGTAGTATTGGGTGCTATACTGCCTGTTGGACTTTGTGTGATACTTGTCAAATCTATGGCAGTACAAGGCGTTGCCACCACTGTTAAGCAGGCTTCGGCAATATCTTGATTTCCAATGCTTAAATTTGTTCCGATTGTACCCAAAAGTTGGTTCAGTAAAATTCTGTTGCAGTAAGTTCCTGCTGTGGCAGCTTTTACAGGTACAACGATGGTACATGAACCTGTTGGAATGACCGCCCCTGCGGTAAGACCCACTTGGTCGGTGCTACCGAATGTACTGATGTTAGGGCAAGTACCCGAAGTAGCTCCTCCCAAAATCAAACCTGTTGGTAAACGGTCCACAAAATTTTCGTTGAGGGTAAAATTCAGAGGGTCTTGGTTTTGAATTGTAATGGTCAATGTCGCATTGGTATTGGTATTGACACTCGATGTACTAAACGATTTTTTGATACTTGGCGGTATTTGATAAGTACCATTGGCAGTTACGCAAGCATTGGCCGCCAAACAGTTATTACCAACTGTTGTTTTCAGACTACCTACGGCAATGTCATTGCAATACGTACCATCACTTGGTACTATTACATCTACTGAAATTTGATTTAAACCTGGCAAAAGTACCGTTCCGCTTGGAATTTTGATGCTCGTTCCGCCTGCTGTGGTAATTACGCCTGTTAGGTTAGTAGCCAAATTTGGTGTTGTAGCCACTACCATTGCGGCAGGTGTCGTTGGAAAAGTATCAATAAAATCTGCTGTAAGGTTTACAGGCGTACTTTCGTTATTGGTAATTTTAATGGTTAAGCGAGTAGGCTTATTGGCTTGCGTTTGCATAGGGCTAAACTCCTTGCTAATGGTAGGCGAGCTATTGCCTGTCACTGTTATCGTGGCACTGCTATAATCATCTTCTGTTATTACGCCATTACTGGGGGTACTGTTAGGGTCGTTGAGTGGGGAGGCTGTCATTAGTTCGGCAATATATTTATATGTACCTGCTACCAATGCTTTGGTAGTAACGGTAAGCGTAGCCGTAGCTCCTGCTGCCAAACTTGGTACTAACCAACCTACGCTTTGGGCATAGCTACCTGCACTTGCGTTTGCAGAAACCAATATCAGTCCTGAGGGTGTAGCATCTGTTATCTGAATGTTGGTAGCAGCCATTGTACCTGTGTTTTGCAGGGTAAATGTCCAAACAAAATCTGTGCCTGTGCTGCCACAAGTTCCCCCACTTGAAGGGTTTACGCTTGCTGCAAGTTTAAGGTCAATGTTTTGTGTGCCTGTGCAAGCAGTATAACAGGTTTGGTTATTGCTGGGTACAGCATCGGAAACAATTACGGAAGATACTGTTACACAAGCAGTTTGGCATGGGCCACAACTTTTTTGATTAATTGTAAACGTACTATCTGCAAAACAATCATCGCCTCCATTGAATGTCCTAATGGTATAGACCTGACTCCCTACTGGATTAGGCAAACCTGTAAAAGTATATGCCCCACCTGATAGAGTCTGTGCATTAGTATAAGTCGCACCAGTATAAGTTGTCCCTGCTGAAATACCCACTTTGTCACTACTTTGTACTCCTGTTACTTCTACTTGTGCATCGGTATTTACTATATTCGTAACAGTGCAAGTAGCTGGTATAGTATTTAACACCATACCATAAGGTGGGTCTGGGCAAGCATTTGGATTGATACAAACCACAGGTTGTAATGTAACAGTTCTGTCTGTATAGCACGTAGCTGTAAAAACTCTCACTGTATAGGTCTGTGGTGTTGCAGGATTGGCAAGTGTACTGGCAATTACTCCGTCGGCAGGTATGGTAGTGCTACCAGAAGCATAAGTAGCTGTACCTGTATAAGTGCTGCCTGTGGTGTAGTCATATTTATCGGTATCACCAAAGTTTGTTAAGGTAATACTACCATCAGCATTGGCAGTAGTAGCACCACAAGTTGCTTGACTTACGCTGGCAACAGGGCTTGGGCTACTGCCACAAGTTCCATTAATAAGAATATCATCGTAGCCTATTGACCCTAATTTGATTTGATGTACCAAACCAAATACTATTTTAAATTGCACATCGGTGCTTCCGTCTGAGCAAAAGTCAGATGTATTTGGAAAATTAAACGTTGGTCCATTTCCTCCTGCAATTGGTAGTGTTTGGTTATAAATTTGAACACCATTGCGATATACCGTTACTCCTTGTGTTTCAAAATCTCCCTTATCCCCAGCACCTACCCTTGAAATGGCAGGAACAAAAGAGGTCAAACAGCCAGCGTTTCCTTCGGGTATGAGATAATTGATGTAAATATTAGCAGGTCCATCAGGATTCCATACCGTACTTGTGGGGTCAAAAGGTGCGGTGTTAGGTATAGGACTCCAAAAGTTACCTAAACAAAGGGCATTTGCAAAATTATTGGTATTTCGGTGTCCTATTGAACCCAATACGCCTTCTCCGCACCCAGAGTTATATCCTGGGCAATAAGTATATTGATTTTTATCTAATATTGGAGCACCACCTGCTCCCAAACCAGCACCAAACAAATAACCTTGTCTTGCCAATGCTCCATTACAATCAATATTATTTCCATCAAAATCCCATTTTGCTAATATGGTAGGGCTTCCTGTTGAACAAGATTGAGCTTTTACCGAGCCATTCATGCCAAACAAAAAAGACACTATCAATAGCAAATGAATGTAGTATTGCTGACAGGCTCTATCCCGCTGCTTTTGTTTCAATGAATAATCATATTCATTGAGCAGCATTATTTTATTATTAAAAACTGATTTCATATCTATTAAATTTTTGCGAAATTGAAAATTTAGTTTACTTTTACACTGACTGTCAGCGTTTTACTGACACCATTGGCCAATAATCCAATGTCCCACTTTTGAGTACTTATATTATATGTACCTTGACTGGGGCTGGCATTTAGCAGCGTTACATTGCTCGGAATATTGATATTGGCTACCGCATCAGGAACATCATTAGGGCCTTGATTTTTGGCAGTGAAAGTGTATGTTAATACTTCCCCTTTGTTAGCTGTTTGGGGTGTAGTGCTAACAGTTACAGTGAGGTCTGCCGACCCACAAGAAGTCGAACCCAACAGCATAGTTTTATCAGTGTAGATTGTCGCAGATTTAAAAATTCGTATGGTATAAGGTTGATTTACGCCACTGGCTGGATTAGTCAAATTGCTGACTAAGGTCATAGGGGCGGCTGTTAGTGTTGTAGCCGTGGCATAAGCTGGTCCCGTATAAGTGCTACCAATGCTATAACCTACCCTTAACGAACCATAATCGTAGCTATTGAGGACAAGTTGAGCATCACTATTAACGGTTTGTCCTGTACAGGTAGCTGCTTTAACAGATGCAGTTACAACTGGTGGGGTTAAACTTCCATCATAAGCCAAGGGAAACAAGTTTGGTGTAAATGGGGTACCATGACCTGTCCATGTTTTAGTTGTAAAATCATAACTTTTAAATCCTTGATACGATGAAGCATACAACTTTGTGCCATCGGTTGTAAGTCCATAAATATCATTGGCAGATACTGTAGAACTTACCAAGGACTCTTTGTTTCTTTTTAAATCATATTTATAGAAATTTAAACTTTCTCCATAATAGATAGCCCCTTTCAAATAAACTATTGGTTTACTTAGTGATGGTGCAGTGATGGTCGTACTAAGGGTGCTTATTGTATTGGTCGCTATATTGTATTTACACAAAGTAGATGGTCCACCATAAACTGTGTTTCGTACAAAATAATAAAGATTACTACCGTCATATCCCCCTAAATCAGAACCTGTAAAGGATGGTTGGGGAGTACCTGGTGTTATATTTAAAGTAGTAGTGTGATTGGTTAGTGTTCTCGCTGCAATATCCCAACTCTGAATTTCAAAAGAAGCCCCTATGGAAAAAATTTTACCCTCTTTTGTTGCTTCTATTTGCCCACGTGACCTAAAAACATATTGTGAACTAGTACCTGCTTTCACAACTACACCTAAAGGTCCACTGGGTAATTTGTATGTATAAAGTTTATCAGAAATATTTGTTACACCCGCTATGCTTGCCGCAAAATAAAGAGTTCCATTATAAACGGTAATGCCAAAAATGCCTTCTCCTAGTGCCGTTCCACCTGCTATACCCCAACTATTGCCAGAAACAGAAAAACGAGCATATTGGTAATGTGCTTGACCACCTCCCCAAATTTGAGCTTTGGCTTGGGTAGCAAAAAGCAGAGCGATGCCTATAAGTAGCCCACTCCAATACTTTGGAGTAATTTTTAGATGTTTGTTACATCTATGAAGTAATTTTATTGTTTCCATTTGAAATAATTAATTAATTAATTAAAATTTTTGAAGATGCCTGCATTTTTCCACAACGCTGATAGTCAGGGATATAGCATCTTTATTGTTTTTCTATCGTATTGCTAAAATATGTTTACTACGAGGACGGCGTTTAAGGGCTGCCTTAATTGACACTTCCATCAGTTTTGTCTCTTCTCTACGTTTGTGTAGCCTTGCCAAACTTTCTTCTATGGTGTACATGAGCCGTGGCGGTTCATCATATTTTATTAGATTTTGTAAGTTAATAGCCTCTTTCCAAGCGGCTTCATTAAAAGGTTTTTGTGGATTTATATTGTCAATCCAACCTGCCAATTCGTAGCGAGCCATACTCAAAATATCATAGGTTTCATTGATGCTTTTAAACTCAGGAGTATTTTGATGTTGCACTCCTAATTGTTCAAATTGCTTCATCAATTGGCTAAGTTCTCCGCCGTATTGTGTGGCTTGGGCAATGGCTATTTCTTGTGTTTCTGTTGTATTAGATAGGTTTTCTAAACTTTTCATCCCTCTTGTATATGCACGCATACCTTCAAGGTAAACTCTCACAATGGGGTTCGTCAGCGGTATATCAAGACTATTGAGCCAAAACGAAAGTTTATCTTCCGCTTTCTGCCATTCTCTAAAACGAATATGTACTAAAGCAGGTAAAATACGTCCTTCATAAAGGAGCATTTGAGCAGCACCTTCGTTTGGCACACGTACATCAAGTGTAACATTGGCAAATTTATTGGCAGCATCCAAAGCTGCTTGATAGTCCCCACGTTCTGCCTGTGCCAATGCCAAAAAGTGAAGATTGTGTAAATAATTTTGATTGGCGGAGAATGGAATATTTTCTGATTGATGATAGTTGTATTCTTGACGATAAGCCGTTTGAAAAGTAGCCACGGCTTTGTCGTAGTCACCTGCTAAATAATAAAGATGCCCTGGCATGTGAACTAAATGAGGGGAGTTGTAGGCTAACTTAATCATTAAGTTAGCAGCTTTATTTGCTTGGGCAAATTCGGGGCGTAGTTCCATTACATGAACATAATAATGCAACAGCCCCACATGATTTGGAAAACGCTGAATGGCATTCTCCAACAAATGCTTTACCTCTTGTTGAGTGGTTTCATTTTCGTGTTGGCGTAGCATAATGGCAGCCAAAGCAATGGCTTCGGGTTCATTAGGATATGCCTGATAAAGTTTACGAAAAGGTGTTTGAGCCGTCTCAATTCCATTATTAATCAATACCGAACTGGCAGAAATCAAAGCCTGTTCAAGCGGACTAATTCCTTTTGTCAAAAGATTAGCTTTGGCAATGGCATTTTTCCAAATATCATGGTTGCTTCCTCCAAAACCTGTTTGGCACATTGCCAATCCCCAATAGCCCATTGCACAGCTTGAGTCTGCTTTAACTACCTCACGGAATGCTCTATACGCTTCTAAATGCCAAAAGCCATGTAAATGACTTAGCCCTTGGTCAAACCACTCCTGAGCTTTTGTATTTTGAGTTGAAATAGCCAAATGACTATTCCCGATATTGACTCTTAATTTTGGTTTTCCAAGACCATCAATTCCGTTAATGGAAGAAATGGTATTGCTTGTACATAGAGATATACTATTAGATTCTTCTGAAAGTGTGCTTGGTTTTGAAGAACAAGCATTTAATAGCAAGTAATATCCAATTGGTATTATTTTACATATTAGTTTTATGTACTTGATTTTGTTCATGGTGTTAGGCTTTTATTACAAGAATAATTTGTAAATATTCGTGCAAATGAAACACCATCTTTTTTTTCAAAAATCGAAAACATCATCAAAGTAAAAATGAATACCATCAATATTTAATTATAGTTGCACCAAAGTCAAAAAGAGTAATATTTTAACAATATTGAGAGATGCCAATTGTATTTAAAATTTTGAAAACTCACATAAATCCCGTTCCTTCGTATGAAGAACACATTTTAATAGCATCATTTACGCATATACACCCTCCAATATAGCTACCTAAACCCTATTTTATTTATCATATATTTTTTGGCATATAAAATGTGGTCGTAATACCAAACGTAATTAATCACTAACATCATGAACATTCGTCAATGCCTAATTGTGGAAGACTCAGAACCCTTTAGGTTGTTAATCGAAAGCTATTTAAAGAAAATTCCACTTTTCAGAACGGTAAAAGTATGTGAAAGCTATTTTGAAGCCATTGATATTTTGGCAACGGAAAAAATAGATTTACTGTTTCTGGATATTCAGCTACCCGACGGCTCAGGGCTAAATCTTCTTCGTACTTTTCCTAATTTACCTCCCACCATAATCATAACTTCACATAGTGATTATGCCGTAGAAAGCTACGAAATAGGTAGGACAGTAGATTTTTTATTAAAGCCATTTGATTTTGACCGATTTGCATTAGCCGTCAACCGAGCCTTATCCATCAACTTGTCCAAACACAGTTTCAAAGACCAAGGATTTATCGTTGTGAAAATGGGACGAACCTTACAACGTTTCAATTTAGAAGAAATAGATTATATAGAAGCTTATACCATTTATTCCAAAATCATTTACAATGGTACAACCTACGTTGTCAATGAAATCATTTCGGCACTCAATGAACAACTCGACCCTTATCAGTTTATTCGAGTGCATAAATCCTATATTATCAATATCAAAAAAGTCAGCAGTATTGATTCAAAGCAAGTTTGGTTAGATAAAGTTTCTATACCGATGGGTAAATCATATAAACCTAATTTTGAGGGACTCCTAAGGCTTTTTGATAAGAATCCTTCGATGAATTAAGAAAGTAACATTATAGCACACACATTAATAATGCTCTGGAAAGCATAATGAAAATGAAAAGGGTTTATCTTCTTCTTCTGTTATTCTTTGTTGTGTCATTGAAGACAACTGCTCAAAATACCCTTAGCGAATGGCAACAAAAATTGAGAACGGCCAAAACAGATACCGCTAAATTGCGTTGCTATGGTGGTATATTAGAGATTCCACTTCATGAGGATAGTGTCTTGGTATATCTCAAAAAAGCAGAGCAGCTTGGTAAAAAGTACCCTAATCATCCTACTAATATCAACATATTTATTCGCTATGGAAATACGTACAGAGCAAGAACTCAAAATATGGGAGATTCAGTAAAATATTTTTATGACAAAGCATTTGCCTTGGCACTTAAAATTCATAATAAAAGATACATAAAATTTGCCGATTTTTATAGAACCTATACTTTTCAATCGCTCGCTAATAAAATTAATCACTTGTATTACGTCTTGAACAAGTACGATTATGATAATAAGAATATATTTGACAAAAGTCTTCAATATCAAATTTATAATTATTTGGTACACAATTACTTAACTTTTGGGAATATTTCAAAAGCAAAAAGTTTATTGAACATTGCTAAACCCTATATAGTAACCCTACAAGATTCAGTTAAGTATTATAATGCTTTCACACGTATAATTGCATTAGATGCTGAAAACACTTATAAATCAGGTAAATCACAACCCAAAATTTTATTCTCAGATACATTTAAGGCTATGTATGCTGATTTAACTTCTTTTACAGAACGGAATAATTTACCGAATCTTAGAGTTGAACCTTTAAATAGCTATGGCAAAATACTATTTTACGAAAAAAAGTATAATGAGGCAATTAGCAAATCACAAGAATTACTTAGTCATGCACAAAAATACAAATATCCCCATGCCATGAACTTAGGCAATATGCTCTTTGCTGAATCCTATTTTGAATTAGGTCATTATCAAAAATCACTTTCTTTTTTGGTAAAAACGACATCCAATAATATCATCCAAAATTATAAACGATTAGCCCTTTTTAGTAAAATTCACCAAGCAATGGGCGATTTTCCCCAAGCATATAATTATCTATTAGAGGCAATAAAAGAAGAAGAGCGTGTAAAAGGTATCAATGAACAATTACTCTCTGCCGAAATAGAGAACCAAATGGAACTCAATAACAAGCAAAAAGAAATAGCCGCCAAAGAACTTGAAAATGGTTTAAAGGAAGAACGTCTCAAAACCGAACACCAACAACGCATAGCACTTAAATTGAGAAGTGAGTTAGAACTTTCTAACAAAGAAAAGGAAATAAATATTCAAAGAAATGAAATATCTACCCAAAAAACAAAAAGTATAATTAAAGATGAACGAATAAAAATTGAGCAGAAACAAAAATCAGTATTTATTGGATTATTGGCTTTGAGTTTGGGGCTATTGGTTTGGGCATTATGGAACTATCGTAAACAAAAGCAATTAAGTATTCAGTTGGTAGAACAGTCAAATGTGTTAAAAGAAGCCAACCAAACCAAAGATAAAATATTTGCGGTATTAGGTCATGATTTAAGAAGCCCCATCAACGAACTCAAAACTATTTTAATGCTTTTCCATTCGAGGGACATCACCCCGACGAAAATGAAAAAGTTAATACATTCTCTTACGGCTAAAATTGAAGTAGTACAAGAGATGATGAATAATTTGTTGCAGTGGTCATTATTGGAACTAAAACATCAAGGGAATGCACCCAAAATGGTTTTAGCTAATAAAGTTATTGAGAAAGTTATCCATCAATTAAAAGCATCAGCGGATAAAAAGCAACTTTGTATCGAAACATCATTACCAGCCGTACAAATTTTAGCACAAGAGGAAGATTTGGACATTATCATCCGCAACTTACTATCCAATGCCATTAAATTTACCCCCAAGGGTGGCAATATTTGGATTGATGACATGGAGGAAAATGAAACAGTGAGTATCAAAATCAGAGACTCAGGCGTAGGTTTGCCAGTAGAAGTCATTGAAAACTCAACTTTATATCCGACCTCGCAAATAGGTACTACAGGAGAAACAGGAACGGGTATTGGCTTAAAGATAAGTAGAGAACTTGTTGAGAAGAATGGTGGAGTGTTTACCTTTGAAAACAATTTGCCTACTGGCACTATCATTTCTTTGGTCTTTAAGAAATAGAATTAGGTGTCGAAAAGAATAGTTTATTCATTCTATCTAACAGTGATTAACCAAACTTAACAATGAAAACAACATTAGTAGCCATATTAATTTGCTTTGTATGCCACTGTACAATTGCCCAAACAATAGACTTCTGGAAAAAGAAACTACACGTAGCCAAACATGATACCACAAAAATGATTTGTTACTCAGAGATAGCCAATTTGCAAATTAGAGCAGATAGTATTTTTTATTATGTTCGAAAAGGACTAATCATAAGCAAAGGCTACCCCAATCATATTATTAATGCCAAATTGTACAATGGCTTAGCTATGGCTTATGACCATATAGGGAAATTAGACTCAGCTGCTTATTATTATGACCAAGCCCATCAAGTAGGTTTGAGGTTGAAAGACGACAAGCAAATCAAATATTCACATTTCAATAAAACTTTATTATGCAAATCGTCGGGGCAACGCATCAGCGAGCTACAACAAATGCTCAAAAAGTATAATTTCATACAATTGAGACCTTATGATAGACCATTACTCTTTGGTATTTATACCACCATTGCTCAAGATTATATTGTATTAGAAAACCTTAATAAAGGAAAAGAGTATCTGCAAAAATCCCGAAAATATATGATTTCTTTTCGAGACTCGGTCTATTACAATATTCAATACTCAATGCTTTTGTCATCTGAAGCAGATCTTTACTATAAAAGCCATAGCCCAGCCCTTCTTGCCGCAACTTTTTCTGAAAAATACAAACCTTTTTTGGCTGAATCAGAAAAAACGGCTGCTACAAAAAAAAATGAGTTGTCGCTAACTATGATGTCGGTGGTGTATGGAAACTATGCCACTATTTTAACCTTTGAAAAAAAATACAACGAGTCTAATTACTACATCAATAAAGCTACTGTTGCAATAAAAATATTGCCTGAAATGATTTTGTATAATAAGTACTATGCGTTAGGAAAAAATTATGTGGGATTGGGTCAAACCCAAAAAGGGCTTAGGTATTTAGAAAAAGCCTATATGTTTTTCAAAGATTCTCAATACGATGACAAAGAATTTAGCATATTAGAGACAATGGCAATTGCTAATAGTAAACTTGGGCAATTTAAAAAAGCTCATGACTATTTAGTAAAAGCATTGATTATCAACAAAAAATATAATAATAACCAGCAACAACAACTGAGTTTGGAAGTAGAAAAACAACTCGAACTCTCCGAAAAACAAGAAGAAATAGCAGCCCAAGAACTTGAAAACAAACTAAAAGAAGAACGCATAAAAGCCGAACAAAAGCAAAAAAACATTGTGTTTGGATTATTGGTTTTGAGCTTGGGGCTATTGGCTTGGGCTGTGTGGAGTTACCGAACGCAACGTCAATTAAGACAACTCTTAGAACTGCAAAATTTATCGTTAGCAACCAAAACCAAAGAGCTTACGGAAGCTAACCAAACCAAAGACAAAATCTTTGCAGTATTAGGTCATGATTTAAGAAGCCCCATCAACGAACTCAAAACAATTTTAATGCTTTTCCATTCGAGGGACATCACACCAACGAAAATGAAAGAGTTAATACATTCACTTACGGCTAAAATTGAAGTAGTCCAAGAGATGATGAATAATTTGTTGCAGTGGTCATTATTGGAACTCAAACATCAAGGGAATGCTCCCCAAATGGTTTTTGCTAACAAAATTATTGAGAAAGTTATTCAGCAATTAAAAGCGTCAGCGGACAAAAAACAACTTAGTATCGAAACATCATTACCAGCCGTACAAATTTTAGCACAAGAGGAAGATTTGGACATTATATTCCGAAACTTACTATCCAATGCAATCAAATTTACCCCCAATGGTGGCACGATACGAATTGAAGTATTAGAAAAATCAGATTTCATTGAGATTCTTTGTACTGATACAGGTATTGGGATTCCTGCCAATACATTAGAGACAACCACTAATGCTTTTCCGATACAAAGAAAAGGAACTGCGGGAGAAGTAGGCTCTGGTTTGGGGCTAAAAATTACTAAGGAATTGATTTCAAAAAATCATGGAAAATTGCTTGTTCACAGCGAAAATAATCAAGGCACTGAGATTGCCATTTATTTTTCAAAAAGCAGTAATTATCAAAATGAAAAGTCCATGCTATAGTTTCGTATAAATAAAGCATCTATTATTCAATATGTTCGCCAAGATTAAATGTGAATAGCCTCCAATCTGGCGATTTTAAGAAATAGGGGACTACTTAAAAATTCATTAGGGTCAAAATTGGTGTTATTTAGCGGTTCGCCGCCCGAAAGCATTTCTGTACATTTTTGGGTACGAAATACGGTTTTTAGGTCAATAATTCCCAAGTTTGGGCAGTTGAGTAAAATTTTGTACTTTTCTAAGACTAACTTACCAATGACAGTCATTGTAAAAGCAATATTTATAGCATTAGTCACTTGGATTTCTTTGTAGTTTTTAAAATCAGCGAGTCCATAAAATTGTTTAGCATCTCTAAAATCAAACTCAATCGCTGGGCGACCCCGTTGAAATCTAAGAGAATAGAATTTGATAAATTTTAGAGCCTCTAAGGTCAAATCATTGGTAAAAAGTATGTTCCAACTGATTTGTTTAGTAATCTGATGTGTATGAATCATCACTACTATATTGAGTTTAAGACCTGCCATTTTAGGAGTAAAAGTCTCAAATTGATATACCTTAGTTGAAACATTAGAGTCTTCATCTTGAATTGTAGAAATATAAAATTTCTTATCAAGGTTATCTAAATCTACTTTATCTCCCAAAGTCTTTGGTCGTCCAATTCCAGATTGTTCACCTTCATAAGGTAAAATCAAATGGGCATTTACCTTAAACTTTGAGATGATATTGAGTCCATTTTTAGCAGCTAAAAGTAAATAATCTTCGTGACCATAGAAGCCGTCAATGACTATATGAAAACAATTCAGTTCGGGTAAAATATCTTTAATTGGCTCTGAACTAAGTCTAAAAGCCTTTTAAGCACTTGATAAGACGTACTTTCTGGCTCAGTTTTAACCTTATTTTTTGACCCTTTGGGTCTGCCCTTTGATTTTGGTTTTGCTTTTGTTTTTTCTTAGACATTTTCTCTTGATTGACTTTTGCCAAATCATTCACAATCAATTGCTTACAACCTAAAATATAAGATTCCTCTTTTTCAATCGCAACGGCGAACCGTATTTATAATAGTAATAGCTAAAAAGCTAACAGAACGAATAACTTGTTTTGCCATTGAAGAATAGAATCGTCCAAGACCATGAGTTTCTTTACCAGCTTTGCCTTTGACCGTTTCATCCGCTGCAAAAAGATAACTTTTGCCTTTTTGATAAATAAAATGTTTGAATAAAAATAGGTTTACTAATAACCAATTAACATCCTTCAAAGCATAAAACCTTTGAATAGTTCGAGGACGCCCAGTCGATAGCTCAATGAACTATATCGGGCAACTGATAAATTGGTGACAGAATTAGAAATTCCCAAAATGCTGTCAATGATGATAGCAAAATGTTGTAAAATTGTGGCACTGAGTTGTCCAGACAGTACGTTTAAAAGTTCGGTAATTATTTGCACTTTTACAAGTTGTTTAGGTTGGAAAACCTTATAACAATAGTAAAAAAAGTGCTTTTATTTTATTAACTGCCTATTTTGGCGAACATATTGTAATGGTAAGAGGTTGTTTTGTCGGAACTGATTTTAGGTATTCTTTTTCAAGCTCCTGTTTTTTGAAGCAATTGCAGCATTAATAATAATGTGTAATTGATGTGCCTTTGTAACTTTCTGAGTAACACTACGTATGCTACGAAAATAGCTTGACAGTTTCTAAAATGCCTTTTCAGGTTGTTTTTTTACCACATTAGAAAACCTTATTTTTTTGTAAGGATACCATCTTAATTTTTCAACTTGACCAGAATTGTGACATTGGGTGGGTGTTTTGAAGTCAAGTGAGGCATGAGGACGGTAATTATTATAGGTTTCAATCACCTGTGGAATTGCCTTCAAAGCCGCCTCTTCCGACACAAAACCGTTGCCCAAATTGAACTCTTCTTTTAGGGTTCGGTTGAGTCTTTCAGCCATTGAATTTTCATTGGGTTCTGCCGAAGAACACATACTCATTTTGATACCCGCTTGCTGAATTAAATCCACGTAAGCCCATGAACAATATTGAACGCCACGATCTGAATGATGGATTAATTCCGTCTTCTTTTTACGGGTTTGCAGAGCCATTTTCAAAGCACCCACGGGACCTTTTGCTTCCAGCGTTGGTTGCAAAGCCCAACCAACAATCTTCCGAGAAAAGGCATCCATGATTAACGATAAATACACAAAACCTTTACCTACCTGAATATAGGTCATGTCGCTTACCCAAAGCTGTTCACTACCCGTCGGAATAAAATCTTTTACCTTATTCGGGTACTTTTTAAAAGAGTGATCTGACTGAGTGGTAACGGTCTTATAATGCTTCCTTTTAACCAATAAACCCTCTTTTTTCATCAATTGGTGGAGTTTATCACGACCAATTTTTAACTGATGGGAAAAAAAGAACGGTTTTATCAGTTCATATAATTTCCCAGAGCCTATTCCAGGAATACGCTTACGAATCCGTTTAATTTCACCAATAACCAAGTCAAATTCAAACACATTCTTCTCCATTTGCTTGATAGCCGCATACCAAGCTTGACGGGAAAACCCAAACCACGAACAAATTAAACTCATACCCAATAATGGGTAGCGACTGCTTAAGGATTCAACGGCTTGGGTGCGAACTTTTTTTTGATAGAAATATCAAATTGTTTTTCAGCAATATCCACCAAAGTTTCCCAAGCGATGGATTTCATCCTGAGCATTTCGTTCTCTTTTTCAAGCCATTTTATTTTGGCTTCTAAATCCTTAGTTTTGTTGATTTCTGGCTTCATGGGCTTTCGTCTTTTAGGTTTTAAATACGGAATAATTCTATGTTTAAAGTACCACCGATTTAGCTGTCGGACTCGCTTAAAATCCATGTGCAAATCCGTCTTTAATTCCTTAGAAGAAACGAATCCAGCACGGTAACTTTCGACTACTTTTCGGAGGTAAAGTACCAAGTTACGGTTTTTTTTATTTCTTTTCAACTCCTTGATATTCATGAACTTAACGTTTATGTGTCAAGCCGTTTCAGTAGAATATGCTATTCCATTCTGTTTTTTTGATTGCATACCCAACATTAAAACGTTTATGTTTTCGTGCCTGAGTCAATCGTACACGTATTTCGTGTAACCCAAGTTTATTTTCCTTTGGGTCAATTTCTACATTAAAAGTAATTAGAGCCATTTTGGTGTAACATTTGCCATTTGTGGGCTATACTGTGCAATTCTGTGCAATGTATAGCACAACAAAAAAGCCTTTAATTATTAATTAAAGGCTTTTTTGTTACTTTTTAGTGTGCTAAAGATACACAATTGTGATCTTGTAGGGATTCGAACCCCAAACCTTCTCATCCGTAGTGAGATGCTCTATCCAATTGAGCTACAAAACCATTTCCCGTTATTTGGGACTGCAAAATTAGGATTTTATTTTTAAAATACAAAAGACACACAACAAAAATTTTCAAAAAAAATCAGCTATTTTTCCAACTAACTGATTTTAAGTTTTTTACATCTGAAAAAATTAAATCATTTTTAAATTTGCTCCAATTGAAACGCCTTGATAAACGATTGTTCCTTTTACTTCAAAATTAGTATCTGTCAATTGAATGATTAAAGCTTCTCCATCAAGTCCTGATATTCCTGATCCTGAAATTATAATTTTTGTTTCGTCAGTTGATAAACTCCATTTTGCACCCGCAAGTGCTTTACCTGTATTATCTGTTCCAGTTATTGTTCCATCTGTTTTAAATGTTAAAGAAACCTTGTCTAAATCAAACCAAATAGCAGTTGGTGTTGCTCCTCTTTGATAAACGGTTGTTGTTCCACTGGCAAGTACCTGATTTGGAACCCATACTTTAGCTGTTATCAATTGAGTTTTCGTTTTAGTTGGTGTTACGGTTTCATCTTTTTTGCAAGATGTAATTAGACCAAAAATGGCAAATACCAAAATAATTGACAAGTTTTTCATTTGTTTGATTGTTAAATTTACGTGATATGTTTAAAACTCGAAATTTATGCAAATTATTGTGATAGTCTCAAATCTAATTGATTGAATTTGAAACTGTTTTGATATGTTGATAAAATAGAAACCCTAAGACGAATCTCAGGGTTTCTTCTATTTTATTTCTATCTATAAATCTCATTTTTCTGAGCTTTCACTCGCTCGTCGGTAATATAGTCATCGAAGTTCATCAATTTATCTAAATAGCCTTTTGGTCCAAGTTCTAAAATACGATTGGCTACCGTTTGGGTCAACTGGTGGTCATGACAAGTAAATAAAATCGTTCCTGTAAAATCAACCATTCCGTTGTTCAATGCTGTGATTGACTCTAAGTCCAAGTGATTGGTTGGCTCGTCGAAAATAGCAACGTTTGAACCAGATAACATCATTCTTGAGAACATACATCTTTGTTTTTCTCCCCCTGAAATTACGGTACATTTTTTCAAGGCTTCATCTCCCGAGAACAACATTCTTCCCAAGAATCCACGAATAAATGACTCATCTTTTTCAACTGAATACTGGCGTAACCAATCTACTAAATTAATTGAACCATCTTCAAAATATTTAGCATTATCGTTCGGTAAATACGCTTGTGTAGTGGTAACTCCCCAACGGAAAGTTCCTGCATCAGCGGTACGCTCGCTCATCAAAATATCAAACAAAGCACTGACTGCCAGTGAATCACGTGAAAGAACGGCCAATTTATCGCCCTTCGATAATGTAAATGAAAGGTCTTTGAAAAGATATTCGCCTTCTTGGTTTTTAGCTGATAAACCTTCTACTGAAAGCAATTGGTCACCTGCTTCACGTTCTGGTTTAAAGTTCAAGAATGGATAACGGCGTGAAGAAGGTTTGATATCATCTACCTGCAATTTATCCAACATTTTCTGACGGGAAGTTGCTTGTTTTGACTTCGCAACGTTGGCAGAGAATCGACGAATAAATTCTTCTAATTCTTTCCGTTTTTCATCGGTTTTCTTGTTTTGGTCTGAACGCTGACGAGCGGCTAATTGTGAGGATTCATACCAGAAAGTATAAGTACCTCCAAAAAGTTGAATCTTACCAAAATCCAAATCGGCAATGTGTGTACAAACGTTATCCAAAAAGTGTCTATCGTGAGATACTACGATGACAGTATTTTTGAAATTAATCAAGAAATTCTCTAACCACAAAATAGATTCAATATCTAAGTTGTTGGTTGGTTCATCCAATAACAAAATATCAGGAGCTCCAAAAAGAGCTTGAGCCAAAAGCACTTTTACTTTTTCAGAACCTGAAACGTCTTTCAACAAGGTATAATGCAAATCATCTTTGATACCCAAACCACTTAACAATTGCCCCGCTTCCGACTCTGCTTCCCAACCATTCATTTCTGCAAATTCTGCTTCAAGGTCAGCCGCACGGTTTCCATCTTCTTCCGTAAAATCTTCTTTTAAATAGATGGCATCTTTCTCAACCATAATGTCATACAGGCGTTTATTGCCCATGATAACGGCTTGCAAAACAGGCACTTCCTCAAACTCAAAGTGATTTTGTTTAAGCATTGACATACGCTCACCTGGATTCATAGAAACAGAACCAGTTTGCGAGTCGATTTCACCCGAAAGAATTTTCAAGAAAGTTGACTTTCCTGCTCCATTCGCACCAATCAAACCGTAGCAGTTGCCTTCTACAAATTTGATATTTACATCTTCAAAAAGTACCCGTTTTCCGAAACGGAGTGAAACATTTGATACGTTTAACATTTATCTTGTATTTGCTTAATTCTTAATAAAGTGCAAAATTACGATATTTTGTCCATAAAAAAATCCTGAAGAAATGTTCTTGCAGGATTTTTTTATATTGAACCTGTTTAAACTTTTCGTTTTGAATGGGAATTGAATTAACTTTTTGCCTGTGCATTTGAAATTTGACCCGTTGTGGAACAAATATAGCAGAGCTACATTGAGCAAATATTAAATGTCCAGGCGTAAAGTGAAACGATTTACAACAAAAAGAATAAGTTTAAACAGGTTCGTGTTATAAGTCAGAAACCTATTCAACCGTAATTGGCACAGTCACTTTTGTCATATCCCAACTAATATTTAGGGCATTATTATTGACATCAATTGATAATTTTTCTTGGGAAGCGCTCAATTTTTCTATGGGTACAACAATTTGAAGGACATCTGTTTTGTCATTTCTGGCGGCTTTTCCATCCGTATTATCACCCCAAACGGGTATCTCTTTATTGAGAATAACTGTCCAAGAATCTTGTTGCGGAATTGTCCATAATGAATATTTTCCTGCGGGTAATTTTTTACCGTCAATCACAAGATTTTTATCTGTTTCAAAAGTTGTAGGTTCGTTCGCCCCTGTACGCCAAACTTCACCGTATTTTATTAAACTTCCAAAAATTTCACGCCCTTTTTTAGAGGGTGAGCAATAAAACAAATTCACTGTGGCAGTACCAACAGCGTAGGTTTGTTTCACTTCCGGGCTTGCACTTTTAGTTCGTGATTTCATTACTTGAAATGCCACAAACAAGAGTACAGCTAAAACTATGAGACCAATTGATATTTTTTTGAGCATAATTAGATTATTTAAAATGTGGGATTATTTTTTATATTGAACCTGTTTAAACTTATTCCTTTCGTTGTAAATTGTTTCATTTGAAGCCTGTGAGTTTAAAATTTACTCAATGTAGCGATGCTATATGTCGCAAATTTTAAATACACAGTCATAAAATCAATTCAATTTCCATTCAAAACGAAAAGTTTAAACAGGTTCATTGTAAGTTATTGATTTTTAATGAAATAATTCAAATATTCAGATTAAATCCCTAACTATAATTATAACATCGCTGCAATATTTATCTGTCAAATATACATAGATAAATACAATTACAAACCCACTTTCTTATTCAAATTTCGCCAAAAAAAATAATAAAAAGGATTCCATGAGGCTGGTCGCCAAGCGACTTTTGAGGCTTTATTGTTCCAATCAATTAATGCTTTGAAAGCCGTTTGGAAGCTATTTTTTGAGAAATTCTGTAAAACTTCTTGGGTTGGATTTCCAGTCAAAAGTTGTTGTTCTTCTTTAATCAAACGCTGTTGAATTTGCTCTTTTTCTTCTTTTATAATTCCCACTAAAGCTTGATAATTCAGATTTCCCAAACGGTACAACCTTTCAGAAATCCACCAAAGTGTTTTTCGGTCAAATTTCACGTCAGGCACTTGATAAACATCGTTCAGAACACCATTATCGCCAAAGAAAAATGGTTTATAAATCGATAAACACGGATTAGAACTACCTGTCAACCAAATCGTTATGGGTTTATCTTTTCTGATTTCTACAATCATTGAACCAACTGTTGTATTAGGATTCAATTTACCCGTTGCGTGCATACAAACGTCTTTCGTTGTGGCTTTATGTGGAGCAAATTTATTATCTGATAAATGATGGGACGACAAAATATCAATGGCAGATTGCACATTAAAGCCTTGTATTTCAGAACCTTTCATCGTTGTTTTCTGACGGGTTTTGCAGCTACTTGCCCAAGTCATCAATGAGTTAGAAAACACTTTGGCAAAGCGAAATTTCCCAGATTTGTAGAGTCCTTTTTCTTGGGCAAAAGTGATGGCATTTTCTGACATCGAATCATAATCGTCCGTAATTGTTAGCCCATTTGAGATGCTTCCGTAATTAGCAACTTTTTTCATTGCCCATTGATTACCAGCTGTTTCCAAAATAAAAGCATTTTCGGCATCAGCAATTATAAAAGAATTATCATAATAAAAATCACGATTTTGGTATCCCCCACACGCATCTTGACCAAATTTTTCGAGTAAATTAATAATACATTTCAAGGCTTCATCTGCGGATTTTGAACGTTCAAGAGCAAGCCTTAATAAGTCCATTCCAGTCAGACCTTGATTGGTTTTTAGGTGTTTAATTTTCGTAAAAATCGCTTCGTTTCCAATCGTAACACCGTATTCATTTACGCCCATTTCAGCACCCCACATCCAGAAAGGTTTGGACAAAATAACCTCAAAAGTTTCTTCAACTTGCGGAATATCAATGTAAGTACAGCGAAGCGTTTCTTCGATATGCTTCATTCTTGGATAACGCACAATTGCCTGAGCCTCATTGGGTTCACGGTCGGAGTTTTTACCAAAAATTACACTATTTGATTTGGTTACTGAGGATAAAGCAATAAAAGTATCGCACATTGTATAAGAGGATTTAGGACGGATTTAGGTGCAAATCTAAGCATAATGACGCTTTTTATAAAATAGAACTTTTTGAAACAGTAAATTTTCAACATTTAAGAGAGCGTAGATTGATTAAAATAGAGTATTATTTGAGAAATTATTTTTTCTCCTTAAATAGAATTGAAGTTGGAATAAAAGGAATCAGTTTTTTCTCAAAAGTTACCGCAGGAATCCCCAAAATATCCGCTACTTTATCACCCATCAAAAAACGCATTTGAGCCGCAGGAAATGATTTTAGCAGTGGATTTTCAACAAATTTCTCCATCGTATTTAAGAGTGCTTTTGTCAATAATTTGCCTTCTTCGGAAGGTCTAAATTGACGTTTGGCAATTACTTTATCCATCACAAAAGCTTCTCTTAAATTATTAGGAATCAATGCTTTATCAACGCCCATAATGACCGAAATAACATTCCAAAGATGCAAATAGGCTTCTGAATCTGACTCAGAAGGCTCATCTCCTGATTTTCTCATGCCACGGATAACAATATACGAAAAAGCTCCGTTTGTTCCTGCCATATCTTCTTGATTGACGGGCTTTCCCCAAGCTAAATTCCAAGAGCCATGATATTCAGTAAAAAAACGAATTGCGGCGTGCATCAATCTCACTTTCAATATCTTACGAAATGCTTCACCGTTATTCCAGTTTTTTTCTTGGGTAATAATTTGAATGAATTCGCCTGTTTCTTCCAACCGTTTCAGCGTATCGGTTTGAATGCGTTGCGACATTGCTAAAACCTTGGCACCGTCTGCTCCTGCGTAACAATACGGAAGCGACAAACACGCCAATAATATCCCAATTTGTTGTTGATTTTTCTGAAAGAAATCAATGCCTTGTTTTATTAGTTTTTTATCCGCAAAATCTGGCAAATAGCTATTCTGAGTAATAAACTGATTAACGATTTCAAATTTAGACGCTGACTCTGAACTATTTAACCAAGAAAACATTTCTCTCACGCCCGCAATCCCGTGCTTTTCATTTAAACGAAAAATTACGTCATCGGCTAACAAATCTCCTGTTTGTCGGAGTTTATCCATTAGTTCGTTGGGGAATTGACGGGTAGGTTTTATTGGTTTCATATCTTTACGTTATAATTGTTAAAGTGTAGGAGTGGTCAAATAGTTTTCATTTTTCCATAATTTGCTAAAATTTCCCTAAAAAAGAAAAACCACAAGTGAGCCTTGTGGTTTTATTTATTAATCTCGAACCTTTTTAAACTTATTCCTTTCGGTGTAAATAGTTTCATTCAAAACGAAAAGTTTAAACACGTTCAACGCAAAAATATCGTTACACTCCTGTAAAAGAAGCCTTAAATTTTTTACACATATTAAAACGATGGTTTGGCGGACGCATCAAATCTTCGACGATCGTAATCGTATCAACACGTTTTATTAATTGTTCAAAAAATACCTGCATTTCTCGGCGGCCAAGATGCTCGCCCAAACATTGGTGAGGTCCACCTGCACCAAATGCCACTTGTTTTCTGGCATCACGGGTAATATCAAATTTCTCAGGGTCAGGAAAAACTCGTTCGTCAAAATTGGCAGATTCATAATATAAAACGACTTTGTCGCCTGCTTTGATTTGTTGACCACGAATTTCAATATCTTCCAGTGCATTACGTCTGAAATTAATGGTAGCCGAAGCATAACGCAAAGACTCGTTAATTGCACCGTTTATTAAACTTGGATCAGCTTTAAGCATTGCCCATTGGTCTGGATTTTTTGATAAATGACTTATGCCAGTTGCCAAACTTGAGCCTGTTGTTTCGGCACCTGCACCCAACAATAATGCCACAAAACCGCCTACTTCTTGGTCGGTTAAATACCTGCCTTCCACCTGAGAAGTTACAATTCTGCTCATTACATCATCGCCTGGATTTGCTCTTCGGCTGGCTGCCATTTTTGTACTATAATCTATCATGGCATAATGTGCGGCATCCCCTTTTACACGGTCGGGACTAAACGCATAATACGTCCATTCTACAAATTTATCGTGGTCTTCTTGGGGCATACCCAACATATCGGCAATCACACGAACGGGATAAGTATTCACTAAAGTTTTCACTACGTCCACCTCAGTATCTGCCAAAAACACATCAATTATATCGTTGGCATTGGCACGCATTTTATCAATCAATTGGTCTAAATAACGAGGTGCAAAGGCGGGTCCAACTATATTTCGCCACATACGATGGTCGGGGTCGTCCATGTGAAGCATTCCCAAAGAACGGTTACGGGCTTCGGGCCAATCTTCGGGCGACGTACCAAATTTGCTACTAAATACCTTCGCATTGCGAGTAATTGCTTGTACGTCTTCATACAACGTTACCGCCCAAAAACCTGCTCCACCATTTGGGGCATAAGGTGTTACGACTTCGGGATGAAACGAAATGGGGGCTTCATCTCTTAATGTTTTGTATGCTTCGTGCCTGTCTTCTCTTGCCCAAAAAGCAGGGGCAGTCATGAGCATATCGGAGGTTTCATCAAATTTTTTCATCGTCTATTTTAAGATTGTTTTTGGATTAATAAAAATTAAAGGTCAAGTGCTAATCGTGAACAATTAGCTCTTGAAATACAAATCATCATGGTTTTTGAGGCGATTCTTTCGGCTTCACTCAATACAGAATCTCGATGAATCACCTGACCGCTTATTATTGGCGTTTCGCAAGAGCCACAAATTCCTTCTGAACATGAATGTGAAACATAAATTCCTGCTGCCTCAGCTACTTCTAAAATAGACTGTTCACGATTTACTTTTGCCGTAATGCCCGAATAAGAAAATACTACCTCAAATTCGTCAAAGCCGCTATCGTCTGTCAATGGTTTTGCAGAAAAACGTTCGGATATTACCGTTATATTAGCAAATTGATGTCCCAATTCTTCTACCTTGTCCATCAAAAGTTCTGGACCACAGCAATAAATAGTTAAGGATTTATGAAGGTCAAGAATTTGTGTAAAATCGGGTCTTTCGGTGGTATCTCTTGGGTAGAATGTTACTTTATTTCCGTAAGATTTCAGGTCTTCAACATAAGCCATATTTTCCAAACTTCGACCTATATAATGCAGTTCCCAGTCCGAATTTTCGGCTTCTGCTTGGCGAATCATGGGCAGCAAAGGAGTTATTCCAATTCCTCCTGCAATGAATACTTGATGGTTGGCGTTTGCGCTTAAATATTCAAAATGATTGCGTGGTTTTCCAACGGTCAATTCGCTCCCTAATGTTGCATTTTGCTCAATCCAAACCGAACCGCCACGTCCATTTTCATCTACCAAAATACCCAAAAGCAAACAGTTTTCATCGCTATATGAATTGATGATAGAATACTGTCGAGCCTGTCCATCAGGCAAGAAAATATCTACATGAGCCCCCGCCGACCATTTAGGTAATTGGTCATGGATTGGTTGCAGTTTTAACGAAATGATATTTTTTGCAAGCGTTTGTCTTTCAATAACTTGCACGATTATTTTATCCATAAAAAATTATTTATCGAGTTCCAAAATTATCCATTGCCTTGTTCAACAATGCCATCAACTGTTCCCGTACCTCTGGGCGTTCGCTAATTTCTTTCTGCCAAGGCAAGCGAATTCTTCTCTCTTCGGTAGGAGAATATGCCTTAAAATCAGCCCCTTTTTCGTCAAAAGAAATCAAATCGGCACGAGTAAACGAGCGGTCGCCCGTATGCCCTTGAATAATTGTCAAATTACTTTCTGTTGGGTCATTGTTCATATAAGAACAAATCGCTTCTAAAACATCAGGACTAAAAGCCATTGCTATCTATATTTTAAATGTTATTGAAAAATTGGAGAGTATCGTCAATCAATTCGTCTGAGCCTTTACCAAAACTAAAAAAACCGTGAATAGCATCGGGATAGGTTTTGAAAACGACATTTTGAAAACGTTTACTTAAATGTTCTGCATACATAATGGACGACCTTAGCAACTTATCTTTCCCTGCCCCCACAATAAAAGTGGGCGGTAAATTATCAAAATGGGAAATATCCATAGGAGTAAGAGGAATCTCTGATGCAAAATCTTTTTCGTGTGCATTCGCTCCTCCGTAAGCCTTTAAGAGTGTTTTTCCATTTGGGAATCTATCTTCAAGCAAAACAAAGCGGTCATTTACACCATACACATTTACGATACTTTTGACGGTGGGTAATTGACTAATATCAATGGCATCTTTGGGATAAATGGTAGGATTAGACAAGAAAATACCCAACATCATCGCCAGATTACCACCTGACGAATCGCCAATCAAATGAATTTGCTCATGTTCGGGATAATTTTTCTTAATCCAGCTTAATGCTTTCAGCAAAGAAAGTAACATATAAGGATGCGGATGTTGGGGGGCTAATGGATAATTGATGCTAAATACGGGATACCCAGCATCTGAAAATTTCAAAAGAGGTTTTGAATAAAATGCTCCCTTACTTCCACCAACCCAGCCGCCACCGTGTATATGCACAATGGCTGTTTTACCTGTTGAAGGCTTTGTTGTGGATAATTTATCTAATTTTTCATTAGGTAAATCACCGTAAGAATACTCTGTAACTCTTCCAGTAGGATACTTTTTACCCCCTATAAATTCTATTAAAGGGATAATTCCATCTCGAACCAACGCAATACGTATTTTTTCGCCAAAAGTTAATTCGGTAGGAATAATTATATTCTTCATATTTGCTTGCATAATTTGTGGTAAAAAGCCTTTATTCAAATTGTGATTATTTGAATAAAATATAGTACAAATGTATGAATCAAAAAAGACGATAAATAAGCGAAAAAGAAGAAAAAATAAGCTAAAAACGACTATTGTCTGTATTTTTTGGGAGTTTTACCAACTTTATTCTTGAAAAGACGAATAAAGTCACTTGGGTTGGTTTCTGAAAGTTTAAAAGCAATTTCACCGATGCTTAAATCGGTTTGTCTAAGCATAACTTTTGCTTCCAAGACAATCATATCCGTTAAAACCTCATGTGCAGTTTTGCCAGTAACGGCTTTGACACTTCTGTTGAGGAAATCGGGCGAAATAGATAGCATTTCGGCGTAGTCAGTAACTTTTTTAGTCTGATAAATATGTTGAGCAAGCAGGTTTTTGAATTTTTTTGTGAGCATATAAGCCGCCTTTTGTGGAATCTCCACCTGTTTTTGTTCTACAAGTTCCAATTCTTTGAAAATGGTAGCTAAAAGCAAACTAACCAAGCCCAAATCAATAATTTGAGAACTTAAATAAATCTTTTCCAAACGCTCAAGCATCGTAATGATGTAAGCCTTCATCTCATTACTTACTTTGACGATAGGTTCTGAAAAGGCTTGTAGAAAATTTATATCATCGAATAATGTGTTGTGCGGAAAAATATCATCAAAAATTTGGGCATCAAAATAACAAAAAAAACCTTTGGAATTAGCTTGTATAAATTCGTGCGTGGTAATTTGAAAGGCAGGCATGAAAAAAAAAGTATTATCCGAAAATTCATATTCATCTAAGTCTTTACTTCTTTTTGAGGTTCCTTCGGTCAAGAAAATAAAATCATAGACCGTTTTTCTATGGGGAGGCAAAGGGAATTTAATGTCAGGCAACACATCTTCAAGCCTATTGATATGAAATAAGCCATAAGACCCTCCAATTTTCATTTTCCAGTCTTCTCTAAAATAAAAATCAAAAAGCTCTTCGGGGAGAAGTGGTTTTATTTTTTTGTCAAGAATATCCATTTGTGAAGGGGTGCTAAAAATATAATACTAAGAACAATGGATTTTAACTCATTGACATCAAAAAATCAAGGGGTGAAAACCCATTGTTCTCTTTCAGGAGCAATACATTTATAGGACTGCCGTGAAGGGAAAGGTTGAAATAATAGTTCTTCTAAGATTTATATAAACTTCTCATCCCATATAAATTTTAGAAGAACCCAAAAGTACATTTACTTTTGCCCTTTATATTTAATAGGAACTATCTCCCACAAATCCGTCGATAATCACAATAAACGCAATTTTCTACGTCTTTTCGTTTTTCAAATGGACTTTCTGGATTGAGTAAATCACTGACGAATGCTTGCAAATATTTCTCGGACTCAATAATGAAATCTTGGATTGTTTCGCCTTCTTGAAACTCAATTTTTTGTTGTAAAAGTCCAGCTTCGATGTTTCGGAAAGAGTAAATTCCTGAGCTAACTTCATTTTCAGTTTCTTTCAATTTTACACCATTGATTGTCAAGCCATTTTTTGAAGTCATTTGCTTCAAGACCATGTATTTGTACAACCACAACTGTCGGAATTTATCTTTGTCCTTATCCGTCAGAAGATTTTCAGCTAAGTCTTCTATATTGATTTTCAAATCTTTCGCTTCAACTTTACCCGTTTTATAGTCAATTACTCGTACTTGATTTCCATTGGCCCTGTCCATTCGGTCAATTCGTCCTGCAATTTTTACGGGTAAAATTCTTTCGTTTACGTTCGCTGCAAATTGTACTTTCAAAGTCTTTTCAACATCCAATAGTTCCAACGGAAACAACTCATTATCAAGTTGATAACGCAAGAATTTCTTCACAATAGTTTCGCCAACTTGATACAAAATATAGTTCATGCCTTCCTCTGCTCGCAAACCTTGATTAGTTTCTTTGAAAGCCTGTTTCAGGTAAGATTGAATATTTTTCAAGACGGTTTCTAAATCCTCTTTTTCAACCACGCCACCATTATCCACAAACTCTTTATCAATATTTTCAAAGGTTTTATGAATCCAATTTCCGAAAGTATCCACCCCGATTTTTTCTTCGACGGTTTCCTCCTCCGCAATGCCCGCAATCCGACTAAAATAATATTTCAATGAACAGTCCAAATACTGATTCAAATGCGAAGGATAAATACCTTTTTCAGTAATTTCTTTTTCAATAAATGCCAAAATATCGTCCGTTTTCTGGATTTCTAATTTGGTTTCTTCTTCTCTTTCTTCGTCGCCCGCAATGAATTTAATGGACGGATACGTCAAGGTAATATTTTTATTGGCTTTGGCTAATTCATGCTCAATTTGCAGAATAAAGCGACTTTTTTCACCCGCTCCATACGTATCCGAGGGCAAAACGTGAACTAATACGATTTCTTTGGCACGTTGTAAAAGCCTAAAAAAGTGATAAGCCATTACCGAATCGGCGTGATTATGAGTCGGTAAATTGAACTGCGGGTCGCTCAAAGCATCAAACGGAATCAAGGTATTTTGTCGCTTTCCCTGCGGTAAAGTTCCTTCGTTTACCGAGAGAATAATTACCTTTTCAAAATCCAAAGTTCGGGTTTCCAACATACCCATTATCTGCAAACTTTCATCCGTTTCCGACTCAAAAGGGATTTTGGTTTGCTTGATAAATTCGTACAAAAAGGTCTTGAAACTCCGCATTGTTACAGTGTCTTTCCGAGCCTCCAAAATACCTTCCATTCTCTGCAAAATCAGGTAAAATTGGTACAGATATTCTGTTTCAACTGCATCCTGAGATTCTTTATAAACGTCTCGTAATAAGTCGATTAAGGCATAAAAACACTTGATGGCATTTTGCGGATTGTTATTCCAATGTTTAAAAATTATCTCAAAAAGCGGGTCATTTTCTGCAATTTCTAAGAGTTCTTTGGAGCTAAGGAATACACGGTTTCGCTCGGTGATTTCTCTGAGGGTTTTTCGGATTGGGTTTTCGGTTTCTTCTTCCGCTATTTGATACTTCATCAACTCCCAACGCCTCAAAAATGGATGATTCAATACCTTAACCACCTGACGATGAGAGAATTTTGGAATTTTAACCGTACCACCATCTTCAGTTTTGAATTCTACTAAATTACGTTGTAACTCAAAAAGCGAATCAATTAGGGTGAAAAGCATGGAGTTTTTTAAAGACAAACCCATGGTGATATTAAAATCCTTCACCGATTCGTCCAAAGAATTCATTACGGGAACAAGTAAATTCTCATCTCCCAAAACGATAGCCGTTTGAGTATTTTCTGCTTTTCCCTTTTCTCCTTCCTCCTTTTCAGCATTCCAACTTCGATAAATATGTCCTGCCACTTTTGCCTGAATGCTGGCATTAGACACTCCAATTACTTGGATATTTTTCGTTCCTTTTACTAACTCATCAGTTTCCCAAAGCCATTCTTTGTTATAGAGTGGCGGAATCCCATTTTTATCATCACCTTCTTTGTAATAACGCAACCAAGCTCCTGCTTTTTGGTCTTTATTTTTGAGAATATAAGTATCTGTGTCCCAAAGGGTTTCAGCAAAATCTTTGCGTTTTAAAAGCGTTCTAATAATGCGTTCTTCGGCATCACTGAGAGCGTTAAATCCCACAAAATAATACTTCAAATGCTTATCTTTTTCAAGAATATATTGCTCAACATTCTCGGCTAAATCACGGTATGCCATACCCCGATACACTAAACCTTGCTCGGTCAAACGATTTCTCAAGTTTTGATAAACCGTAAAAATATTCTCGAATAACTTAAAATATCGGTCGGTTCTGTCAGTTTTTAGGTTCTTATCTTTCTGAGATTCACCCAATTGCATTTGCCAGCGTTCCAAAGCTTTCGCCTCCGACATATAACTAAACAACGCCTTTGCATCCACCAAATATTGGTCAATTTTGTCAAAATCATTCAAAAGCGTAGTTGCCCAAGTCATGAATTTCTCAAAAGCTACATTGGGGTCAATTTCCTTAAAAACATCATATAATTCAAACAGTAAAGCCACTGGGTCAATTTGCCGAAGCCCCGTCATTTCCATCACAAAATCATCTACTGATAAAACGTCAGGAGCTAAAAAAGGCACATCAGAAAGTTTTGCTAATGCCTGTTTAAAATATAAAACCCCACGCCGAGAAGGGAGAACGATACAAACTTTAGAAAGCTGATTATGAGAATGTTGCGAATAAATATATTGTGCCGAACGGTCGAGGAAAGTTTGCATTTGTTGGGGTAAAATAATTGCTGTTTATCAAAAATACGGAAGATTTGTGGTTAAAAAAAGCTATTCGCCCCCACCCTTCAAAACATTCACCCCTGCCATTTTATATGCTGCCAATAATTCTTCCGAAGCCAAAGAATCAGTAATGAGATTTTGAACAAAGTCAATCGGAGCAAAAGGTAAATATCGGTCTTTTTCTAATTTTCCCGAATCGCAAAGGAAGAAAACTTCATGTGCATTTTGAGCCAAAGCCATCGTTATTTCTGCTTCTTTTTCACTCGAAGCACTCAATCCCGTTTTCAAAGAAATACCATCAATACCCACAAAAGCCTTATCGGCTCGGTATCTTTGAAAATGTTCAACGGCAATTTTCCCGTGTGCTGCTTGTCGTTCAAAATCAATTTCTCCACCCGCAAAATTCAAACTAACTTCTGAGCCAATCAACTCATTAATTATTGGCAATGAATTAGTTACCACTTTAATCTTCATATTCCGAATAAAAGGACACATTCTAAAAACGGTACTTCCACAGTCTAAAAAAATGACATCACATTCTTGAATTTGTGCCACTGCAATTCTACAAATTTCATCTTTTTGCTCGGCGTTAATGGCCGATTTCTGAGCAAAACTTACAGGCATTTGAGAAAGACTCACTTTCATTGCTCCGCCGTGAGTACGCACCAATAAACCTTGTTCCGCCAAAATTGCTAAATCTCGGCGAACTGTTATTTCAGAAATTTCGAGCAAAATTGCCAATTCCTTCACATCAAGAATGGCTTCTTGCTCTAATTTTTCAAGTATTTTTTGCTTTCTGACTTGGAAATTCATGTGCTTATTTTAATTTTGTTCAAAAATAATCATATTTAATCATTTTCAATCAAAATGAATTCTAAAATTAAAAATATCAAAACAGAAGTCCTTTCTGATAATTGGTACATCCTCCGCAAAGTTACATTTGATTTTTTACAGAAAAATGGAGAATGGCAAACCCAAAGTCGTGAGGCTTACGACAGAGGAAACGGAGCAGTGATTTTGCTCTATAATCAGGAGAGTAAAACCGTGATTTTAACTCGCCAATTCAGAATGCCAACGTATTTAAACGGGAATCCAGACGGAATGATGATTGAAGCTTGTGCGGGATTATTGGATGCTGACAATCCAGAAGATTGTATCAGAAAAGAAACGCAGGAAGAAACGGGTTATCAAATTACAGATGTTCAGAAAATTTTTGAAGTCTATATGTCGCCTGGTTCGGTGACTGAAATTCTCTATTTTTTCGTGGCTTCTTATACCAAAGAACAAAAAATTAATGAAGGAGGTGGTGTTGACGAAGAAGAGGAAATTGATGTGTTGGAATTAGATTTTCAGAAAGCATTAGATATGATAAAAACGGGCGAAATTAAAGATGCCAAGACGATTATGCTTTTGCAATATGTGCAGATAAATGGGTTGATTTTAATTTCGTAGGGGCGAATCACATTCGCCCAATTCCAAAATTGACAAGGGCGAATGCGATTCGCCCCTACTATTAATGCACTCTATCGCCTCTAACTTCCATATTTCTAATGACTTCTGATTCAGTTTCAAGCCATTCTGCCCAACGAGTTTTTACGTATTCGGCTGATAAATATTCTTTGGCAAGGTCAATAAAATTCACGTAATGCCCTGCTTCTGAAATCATTAATTCGTGGTAAAATTCACGCAAGGATTCATCAGAAATTTCTTGTGATAAAATTCTAAAACGCTCGCAACTTCTGGCTTCAATTAAAGCATTTAGGAAAAGTCTTTCACCCAATTGTTCATCACGACTTCCTCCGTGTCGCATTGAATTATACAATTGATGAACGTATTCGTCTCTTCTTTGAGGTCCTAACTCAATTCCTCGTGCGTTCATTTCTTTCAAAACCATTCTGAAATGAGCCCATTCTTCGGAAACTACTGGCATTAAAACTTCTCTCAATTTCTCTTTTTCAGGATACTGAATAATTAAAGAAATACACGAAGAAGCCGCTTTTTGTTCACAATAAGCGTGGTCTATTAAAATTTCACCAATATTTTTTTCTGCCACATTTACCCAACGTGGGTCAGTCGGGAGTTTTAACCCTAACATGGTTTTGGTAGCATTATTTCTTTGTTCGGTATTCATATATAAGCGATTTGCGAAATGCGAAAATAAGCAATTTAGAAAGCGAAATTGAGCGAAATTCGAAAATCAGCGATTCTGTTTTATAGACAATTTGCGAAAAATGGGTAATTGCTTAAAGTAAAATCGCTATTCGCTATTCGTTTAATTTGACTTCTAATAAATTAATCAAAAAGTAGCCAATGTACACCAAATGCCAAAACTCTACCCATACCCGCAAAACCTGGTGAAGCATAATAGCCATTACCCAAAACTCCTTTATTTACATGAGCAAATTTAAAAAATACTCTTACCCTATTTATCCGCATATCGGCAAAGGCATCGGCTTGTAAATAGCCTTCAATATTTTGTTTGTCTTGCAAATGAAACTGCTGAATAGCAGGCATATACGCATCACCATAATAACTTGATTTGTAATGAAACTCTAAGCCTGTTTGGATAAATAATTTCTTGCGATACAATAAATCAAAAGCTAAGCGAGCGTTTACAAACAACTTTGGAATTCTGATTAAATCGGGTCCCGTAGTGGTGGTATAATAAATTTGATTGGTCGTTGAAAATTTACCTTTTCTAAAATCAAGCCCCAATCCTACACGGTAAACTTCAATATCATTTTTCGATTGCTGCACATAAGACAAAGTATCAAAATAGGTATAACTTGCAATTTTGGTAATATCAGCACTTGGGCGTAAAACCAATTGTTTGAATTTCAAATTTGTATAGGCGTAAACATTCGTAGTTTTTACGTTGTCCAGTACATTACTCCATCTAAAACCATTATTATAAGTTCTTTGCTGAACCAAAGTCGGCGGCGTTGAGATAAAACTTCCGCCAACACTCAACCATTTTCCTTGAAATTCTCCATTAATTCTGAGATTTTCAAAACCTGTTGAAAATTCAATTTCACCAAATGCTCTTGTACTATCTTTGAAATACTGATTAAGCCATAATCCTAAAAAGTTTTCATTTTTGTTAGAAATATCATAAGCAGGTTTTAGCGGATTACTATAATTGAAAATACGAGTCCGCAAGTGTATTCGATAATTAAATCCTTTATAAAAACCCTTTATACCCGTTTTTGCCTCAAAATTGGTGTACTTACTTTCATTATAAACCGAATCTAAAACTACGTGATTGGTGATTGAAGTATCAGCAACATAGCGATAAGCAGTTTCTGAAGTAGTCTTGAAAGCATAAGGATAAAATCCTGTCTGCCATGCCGCACTAAAACCTTTATCGCCAAAACGAATTCTTCGTGTCTGATAATCAAGTGTTTGAAAAATCTGAAAGGCTTTATAACCTACGTATTCATGGTAAACATGAAGATTATAAGAATTATCACGAGTCGAAGCAACCGTCAAGATTGGGCGATTATCTGATAGAGCCAACATTCCTTGATAATCCTTTCCTGTTTCTACAACTACCCCACCTTGGTCTTTTGAATTATGGTCGGACAAATTGAAATAAGTCAAGAGCGAATATTTTTTATTCTTGGTCTGATAATTAGAATGAACCATAAAATCCCAATGACTAATCGCTGAATTATCGCCCGTTGAAGTTTGGTCAATCAAGGTTTTATTGGCGGTTATTCTCTGTACATTAACCCCAACATTCCAAAGCGAATCAATATTTCTGCTCAATTCAAACTGCAAAAGGTCTTGCTCGCCTCCACCCGGCACATAAGTAATATTGGTAAATGGAGATTTTGTATTGTAATACCTTACCTGATTTGGTTTGAAAGTGTAAAGCGTATAAGCATCATAGCCCAAAAGCGTCCCTATTTGCTCAGGGGCTTTGTAAAAAACTGGGCGAATGGCAGTTCCTAAATTGCCTAAATCTTGGTAGAGGTTTTTATTTCTTTGGACAAAATTATAATTATGAATACCATCAACGATAGTATCAATATTGTAAAGTCGTTTACGGTTATTAAAAACGTCTTCTTCCAAAAAATACTTGGTAGAAGTGGGTCCATAGACAACTTTGGTAGAATCGTCGAGTCCAATTCTGCCATCTGATGTTGCTTTCTTTTTTGCATCTTTTCCCTGCTGATTTCCCGTCGGAAAACCATTTGTAGGAAAGGCACTTCCACCTTGCTGAGTAGTCGAAGGGAATTGAGCTTTCAATAAACCCGAAAACAAAAGCCCAATCGTGGTAAGGATATATATTCTTAATTTCACACTACAAATTTAAAGATAAAATTGTGATTAGTGATTGGAGATTCGTGAATACTATTGAGAAGAGACTACTTTAAAAATCATTTCATCAAAAATATCCTTTGATTTTGCTTCTACAAATCCAATCTCAATCGGTAGATAATATAAAGGTGTATTCTTCAACATTGCATGATTCAAGAAAGGTTGAAACTTTACCATATCTTTTTCTGTCATCAAAATAGTCGTTGATTTATCTTGAATTTTATTAGCAATTTCTTCTAAATCTTTTTCCGAAAAATCATGATGGTCTTTATAAATTAAATGCTCAATTACCTCAAAATTTGCTTTAGCATATTCTTCAAAAGGCTTTGGATTAGCAATTCCTGAAAGTAATAAGACTTCTTTCAAATCTGCATTTTCATCATCAGAACGGCAATTTTCAGGTTTTCCGTATAGAATTTTGGTAAAGAAGATGGGCGTATTAACTTTCAAATAACTATTTAATCTCAATATCAATTGCTTGCGTACTTCAATTGACAAATCTGGACATTTGGTAATAATAACGGCATCGGCTCTTTTTGCTCCGTGTCTTCGCTCACGCAGACGACCCGCTGGAAATGGATAATCTCTATCAATCGGGCGACTATAATCGATTAAAAGTAAATTTAGTGACGGTTTTACAGGACGATGTTGAAAAGCATCGTCTAAAATTACGACATCCGTTTTAGGATTTTGAGCAAATATTTTTTGCAAAGCCTCTACCCTATTTTCACCAACATTTACGGTAATATCATTCCCGAATTTTTGATAAAATTGCAGAGGTTCATCTCCGATAGTTTTGGCATTGGTATTTTTGTCAGCTTGAATAAAACCTTTTGTTTTTCGCCCATATCCTCGACTAAGCGTTGCGACTTCATATTTATCCTTCAATAATCGAATCAAATATTCAACGTGTGGTGACTTCCCTGTTCCACCAACCGTCAGATTTCCAACATTGATTACAGATTTGTCAAAAGTGCTTGTCTTCCAAAATTCTTTATTATATAAATAATTTCTAAAGTCAGTTACCAAACCATAGAGCCACGAAAAAGGTAAAAGTAAATATTGCATAGCTAAAAATCAGTTTCATAAAATATTTATATGAAAAATGACCATTTAATAAAAAATAACAATTTGGAGATACAAAATTCTAAAAGAGTTCTGACTTTTTAGTATATTCACACCCCTTTTAAGATACTTTAACGATTGTTTTTTCGGTTAAAGTCTCCTCTAATAATCTTAACACACAAGAAGTCAGATAATTAATGATTAAATCAACGACTAACTTATCAAAAGATGTTAGGTTAAAAACTTTTGCCAAAATTAATTTTATCCACACATAATGAGTCTCAGAGCGGTATTCACCAAACATACACTTGATTTCAAATTCGAGGCAGGTACGTCTCGGGGTGTGCTTACGCATAAAGATAGTTATTTTGTTAAGATTTTTGATTCTGACAATCCTTCCGCTTTTGGTTTGGGCGAGTGTTCTCCACTCAAAGGACTAAGTATTGATGACCGTCCCGATTTTGATTTGCAACTGTTGAGTATCTGCGAAAATTTCAATACCCTTGACCTTGAAGTTTATCCTTGGAATTTGAATATTATTCTCGACCAAGTGTTAGATAAATCATTTCCTTCCATTGTTTTTGGTTTTGAAACTGCCATGCTCGACCTTATGAATGGTGGCAAAAGGGTGATTTTCAACAATGGTTTTGCCAAAACTGACCGTACTATTAACATCAATGGCTTAGTTTGGATGGGCAATAAAGACTTTATGCTCAAACAGATTGATGAAAAATTAGAAGCGGGTTACAACACCATTAAAATGAAAGTGGGGGCGATAGATTTTAATAAAGAATGTGATGTTTTAGCCTATATCCGTGACCGCTACGATGAAAGTAAAATAACCCTCAGAGTTGATGCTAACGGTGCATTTTCGGTACATGAGGTTTTTGATAAATTACAAAAATTAGCTCAATTCAAACTTCATTCTATTGAACAGCCTATTCGTCAAGGAAATGAAGATGTCATGGCTGAACTTTGTAGAAATACTCCCCTACCTATTGCCTTAGATGAAGAACTTATTGGCATCCGAGAATATACCGATAAATATAAGCTCCTCAAAAAAATAATGCCTCAATACATTATCCTAAAACCTACTTTATTGGGTGGTTTTCAGCAATGTAGAGAATGGATAGAAAACGCCAATCGCCTAAAAATTGGTTGGTGGATGACCTCAGCATTAGAGTCAAATATTGGTTTAAATGCTATCACTCAATTTACCGCAGAATTCAACAACCCTCTTCCCCAAGGACTTGGCACTGGTCAACTCTACTTCAATAATATCGATTCACCACTCGAAATCAATCAAGGGAAAATTTTCCATAACCCAACGAATGCTTGGGATTTAGACATTTTAGAGTTTTTGGTTTAAGATTTAGTACACTGTTTACGCTGATTTTCAAACGCTGATTGAATAGTTTTTTGCTTTTATCTCTTTGACAAGTCATAAGTTTTTCAAGTAATAGTTTGAGTTTAATTCAGGAGTTTGCAATTTTGCAGAATCAAATTAATTGAAAAAATTAAACTCAATGAACATTCAAACACTCGACCAAGAACTTCTTTCTTTATTTGAAAAAAGAGTAGAACTTAGCCAAATGGGCTACGACCATAAAGATTATGATGATGTAGAAGAAGCCCTCCACGATTTAGAAGACGATTTTAATGATAAATATGGTGATTATTTAGAAGGAATTCTTCAAAATATTCACAAAGAATATTGCCCAGAATCTGATGTATTATTGCCAACTGCTTATTTAGCAAAATCATTCAAAATTGCCGCAGACGGTTCTATTGAAGTTGGAAAGAATGCTGGAGTAGAGGTTGAATTAGAAGAAGACCCCGCTGCCAGTGCCAAATTATTATTACTACCAACTCCAGTAAGAATTGTATTACAAGTTGGTAAAAACAAAAAAATTGTGTGGAAAGCAGAAGCTTAAAATTAATTGGTATTTGATGGAATAGCTTTATAGAATTGGCTGTAAGCTATGAGTTATTTAGCAAACACTATTTACATAAATCTATGAAATCAATCGTATTTTCAATCATATTAATGCTATCTGTTCCAACGAATTTCAAGACTCAACAGCTCAAATACGAGCGAGTAAAGACCGCCTACGATGAAAAATCCGAGGCGGTTTTTGCTTTATTGAGCAAAAAAACGTTATCTCCCCAAAAACTTCAACTGTATTTTCGTGCTTTTAAAAAAGAACAAATTTTAGAGATTTGGGCGAAAAACTCAGATGATAAAACCTTCCAATTACTAAAAAGCTATCCTGTTGCGGCTTCTTCGGGCAATCTTGGACCTAAAAGAAAACAAGGCGATATGCAAACTCCCGAAGGTTTTTATTACATCGAGAAATTTAATCCAATCAGCAATTTTTATTTATCATTAGGTATCAACTATCCAAATGCTTCCGATAAAATTTTGGGTGAAAAAGGCAATTTAGGAAATGATATTTATATTCACGGAGCGGCGATGACGGTTGGATGTTTACCCATGACAGATGATAAAATTAAAGAAATTTATCTGTTGGCAGTAGAAGCTAAAAATGCGGGACAGTATGAAATTCCTGTCCATATTTTCCCTGCAAAATTGACAGATAATAATCTCCTTGAATTACAAAAATTTGTAAAATCAAGCAATTTTATTGATTATTGGAGTGCATTGAAGAACGGACAAAATATTGACTCTGAAAAGTTTATTACATTCTGGCGGAAGCTAAAAGAAGGCTACGATATTTTTGAAGAAACGCATCAATTACCCAAAATTTCAGTAAAATCATCAGGGGAATATTCCATAAAAAAATAAAAACTTCTGCCGATAATTATCAGCAGAAGTCTAAAACACTAACCATTTTTAATAAATTCTTAATTTATAAGAAGCGAAAAGCAAATAATTTAACGCTTTAAATTCGATAAGTCCTAACAATTACATCTAAAAGACAGACAATAATTTTTCTACTCATTTTTATTGAACACCATCACTTTGGGCTCTCAATACTGCTTTATCTCCTACTGCTTTACCAATTTTCATGCCACCTTCACAATCCATTTTGTAGTGAATTCCACCATATAAACGAGATTTTGAGGCTTCATCGGCTTGTGCTTGAAAAGATGTTGCACCTTCTGGAAATAAATAACTTAATACTGTTGCCGCCGCTGCTGAGAAAGTAGAGTGTCCAGAAGTATAAGACGGAAAATTAGGTAATCCTGTTAAAGTTTTAATGCTATTATCCATCTGCGAAGGACGTGGATAATAATAATAACTCTTTGTGTGCCAACAACTTATAGCGGCATCCATCATAGCAGTATTTAATAAGGCATAATTACGAGCTGTTCTTACCTCCGACTGTTTTGCGGTAACAATATACTGTTCCGCAATCTGATTCCAGTGTCCTGGAGGAGTATGCGTACCTGCACCATCCGCCCAATAATGAACAATGGCAATATTTTCACGAGTAGGGTTATCAGTATAACTTTTTACTTCGGCAAGTTGTGCTTTGAATTCTGATGTGTTAGTTGCTAATGGCGGTATTGATGTACTGATACTTGTCAAAGCATTTCTGTCCATATTCCAAGTACCTACATTTCCATAAAACGGTAACATTGGTGGACGTGGAGCATTCTCCATTGATTTCCAAGCCACTTCACCTTTTTCTTCAATTCTTTTCGTTAAACTATCCCATTTTGCTTGTGTTCCCACAGCATTCGCCATTCCGTCGGTACGGAAACGAGCAAATACTTTGGCAAAAACAGCTTTTCCTAATCTTTCACCTGCTTCAATATCTGAGCGAGTAGATACTCCAGCCCATAATTTAAACCATTTTTGCTGCTCTTTTTTCTTGTACAAATAAAGTGTGTCGGCTTTTTGTGGAAACAAACGCTTCATAAATTCATAAGTAACGGCTGCCATTACTGCATCTTCAGAAGGATACGAAGCTAATTTGGGAGCGGCAACGATAACTGGCGTAATCGTCGCATCAACCGCATTGGGTGCTTTACGATTATATTGTTTTTTCAATGCCATTGCTTCAACTAAAGCGTCGTATTGTGCAACAGAAACGTAAGCATAGGCACGTGCTGCATAGGGAGGATTTGAAAATGGAAATGAAGTTCCAGTTCCGTTTAGGTTATCAGGGTCAGCTGAACTTGGAATTGGATACGTTCCATTTGCGTTTTCCACTGGTGGTAAATTATTTTTGGCCACTAACTCACGCATGATTTGATTCCAACGCAAAATTCCGCCACCGTTCCAATAACGAATAGCATCACGGCGTTCATCGTTGATATTGGCAACTTCAGCTTTTACTTCGGCAATTTCTTGTAAATATTGAGCTGATGTCACTGCCGCTGGAGCAGGTACAATACTTGGCACCGTAAATTCAGAAAGACTCATAGAAGTATAAGTTTTCCATGCACCTGCTGTATCATCAATTTTTGTCGGTGCTAATGCTCCTAATTCAGTTCCATCGTGGTCGAGGTATTTCTCACACGCTGTAACACCCACCAAAATAGTAATGGCTACAAAGGCTAATTGTAAATTTTTAGTAATTATATTTTTCATTTTGATATTTCTAATTTATTAACCGATGCAGAGGCATCAGGCTGTATTTATTAATGTTCTTTATGCTCCTCGGTCATTGAACCTGTATGATTTTTATCTCCTGGGCGACAAATTGGTCCTGTCGGAATTTCCGAAGTTCTGTTTTTACGGAAATCTATATATTTGGTCAAACTAATTGAGAAATTGGTCGATTCTCCCACATTACGTCCTGTTAATACTTTACTACCCGTCAAAATAATTTGTAAATCTTTCAATTGTGGAACACGGTATGCGGCAATAAAACCAACTTTAGTAAAATCAAATTTATCACAAAGTCCAGGCATATCATTTCTACGAATATCGATATTACCTTGCGTAATTTGTTGGTCGTAAGTAGCTTCTAACTGCCAACGATAAGAATAGTGTCCGAATTTACCGCCAAAATTAACCATGTCAGGCATCATCATTTCATTGGTAAAATAGCCTTTATCTGAATAATACATGGTTCTATCTACTTTTACATTTGAACGAGCAGTGTATGTTCCGTGCAGAGTCAAGGCTAAATCAGCGGGCAAAGTATAATACAAAACTCCTCTGCCAAAAAGTGTTTTTGACTGCATTCCAATTGCCAAAGGTAAAAAATCGGCTACGTAATTATTGGTTGGAATTGAACCACCAACCGAGCCAATTACGGATAAATTTTTAGTTTGAGCTAAACGATATTTCACCGACATCGTTAAATCTTGAAAGCCATTCATACCGTGTAAAACTCCCGCAGAAGCTTTGGTAGAAACATAAGGTAAAGAGGCTAATACATTAAAGCGGTCGGAAATACCATAATTACCCATTAGCATAACTGCCTGAGTAGTGATAGTGCCAATATTTTTATTTTCACGGTATAAAGTTCCTTCCCAGTATTTATTCCAAGAATCATTCATATACGTTACACCTCCGCAGAGATTTCCTTTTGCCATAAAGATACCATCAGTCATGGTTTGGGCTTTAGCAAAAAGAGTTGTTAAAAGCAGGATAGCCAGAAGACTATATTTGGAAAGTTTTTTCATTTGATAAGTTAATCTATTTGTACAAAAATACGATTTTATTTTAACCGCTTAAAAACGATGTGAAAGAGTAGCGGAAATTAGATAATCAGCAAAAGCCGCATCCCCTTGTCCGCCATATTTCAAATCTGAATACGAACGTGTACGATTACGAGTTGTAGCAATTGGTACGTTCAAGGCAAACGTATTGTTCTTATTCATATAAGAAAGTCCAGGCTCAATTGAAATAATATACCCAGGGCGACGGAAACCTTCGCTCAACCCAAAAACATCTTCCGAAGGAACACCTTCAATACGACCACCTAAACTTACGGCAATTCCGTGTTTCGGAATTAAAGCGTAAGCCACACCTGTACGAGCAGCAAATTGGTCTGACACCGAATGTTTCACTGTAATTGGGTTCTGAACATTATCTTGTAAGTTACTATTATAGGTATTGTTTACGTTGCGAGGATTAAACAGATAAAAGCCATTGTAATATAAAGAAGCTTTTGAAAATAGTTTTTGATAACCTTGAATTTCAATATTTACACCCCAGCCACCATCGCCTAATTGGATAGATTGGTCAACAGCTTTAGTTAAAAGATAGTCTTTTCCTTCTTTATCTAATTTATGGAAACCATCTTGAACATTTGAATTCCCAGTTGGAGCTTTTACACCCAAACCTAAAGACACATTTCCATTCATACTCTTCAAAGGGTCAAGTAACCAATAATTTACGCCCAAACGTACATCTCCTAAACCCGATGATTTTGTGCTAAAATAGGGTGTTGGAGCAGCAGTAGTTCCATTTCCATAATGTTCATATTTAGAATCACGAACATTATTTGCTAAAGGAATATTCAGCGAAACACTCAAACGGTCAGTTACCGAATAAGTAATGCCAATATCAACACCTTGTGAATAATTTTTCACCTCAGTATCATTTTTCAAGCGTTGTTCCTGATATTCAGTACCCACAAAATGGCGATGAGAATTGAAGGTTCGTGCTCCCAAAGATACTTGCCATTGCCCAGGACGCATCATTGAAGTAGCATTAGCTCCTGAACCAGCAGCACAACTCATGTGACGAACAGCCACACAACCTTGCGAAAAAATGTTTTGTGAAAAAGAAACTATACAAAACATCAAGAATAGAAAACGTAAAGTTTTAAGCATCTCATTAATTAATTTAAACTTGTGGATAAAAGGTGTTTTTCCATTAATCAGGAAAAATCATTAAATTGCGAATACAAAGAAAATATTAAATTTTATTTTTTCCAAAAAAATGGAAAAATATTTAAAAAATTCCTGATTAATGGAAAACAAATTCAGTGCCAACCTAAGAATTCTCAGGAAAAAAAATAAGTTAACGTTAGAAATATTAGGAAAAACGCTCGGAGTGAGTAAAAGTGCCTTGTCAGATTATGAGAATGGGCATACTGTACCATCGTTGGATGTATGCGAAGCTATCAGTAATTATTTTGGCACAAATCTTGACGAGCTTCAAAATTCCGATTTTTCGGAAATGACCTTGGAGGAAATTCAGCAAAATTCAAAATTGCGAAATTCAACTAAAAAAGAAGAAGATAAAAATGATTTAAGTGACCCTTATAATCAATTAGTTTTTCAGAATAAATTATTGAATCAACAAGTGGAAGGATTGCAAATTCAATTGCAATTAGTGAAGCAGTTATTTGAAAGTAAAGTTTCGGAGATTAAATCGTTACAAGTACAAATAAAATTATTGGAAGAAAATTTAATCATTAAAAAGGGGCTTCAAAACAGATAGCCCCTTTTTTTATAAAGTAGAAGATTCATTGAGGTTTTGCCCTTTCCGATTAGCCTCGCTTTGTTTTCTTATATTTTCTACAAAATCTTTTGTTGTTTCTAATGGCTCTTCGTTTCCAGTTAATTTTTTAATGATATTTAATAAATACGTCTGGGTTTGTTGAATCACATCAAGCGTCACTTGATTTTGAGCAATTTGCTTCTGATTCCTAACGATATTCATTTGATTATTGACAATAATCTCCTGATTACGAATAATAGTAGTTTGATTTTGAATAACCATTTCATGATTATCAGCATTTTGTTGCTGATTTTGCATCATAATATCATAATTCTCCACAATGCGTCCTTGAATGCTTTTCAAAAACTCTTGCTCGTCCACTAACTTTTGTAATACTTCATCAAAATTTTTCATTGCTCAGAATATCTTTATGATTTAATTGTATCTAAATTTGTACAAATCGCTTACCGAAAAGTAAAAGTAACAAAAAAATTATGCAGTCAAACAAAATCCAGAAAACGAAAATTCCTTGGATATACCTATTCTTCTTAACGACTGTATTGTGTGGATGGCTTTGGTATATGTTCAAACACGAAAGTTTTGAGATATACACCCGCCAATGGGCAACCGTAATTACCATGATTTTTGGGTCATTCATTGCAGGTGCAAGCCCAGAAGGCAGTGCTGCCGTTGCCTATCCAATTTTCACCCTGATTCTCAAAATTCAACCTGCTATTGCTCGCAATTTTGCGTTTGCCATCCAGAGCATCGGCATGACTTCGGCATCTTTATTAATCATTGGATTAAAACTGAAAGTTGATTGGAATTATATTATTTTCGTGGCTATTGGTGGAGTGATTGGCTTATTTTTAGGCACTTACTACGTTGTGCCGTTGGTATCACCAGTACAAGCAAAATTATTTTTCGTTTCACTTTGGTTAAGTTTTGGGATTGCTTTGTGGCTACAAAACCGCAAAACTCAACGAGAGGTTTTTGAAAGTATTCAAAACTTCAAGAATTCAGACAAAGGAAGGCTAATTATTTTTGGATTGGTCGGGGGAATTATTTCATCCATTTTTGGAACTGGAATTAATATTTTCACTTTTTGCCTGATGACGATTTATTACCGAGTGAGTGAAAAAGTGGCAACCCCATCTTCGGTTATTATCATGACGATTGAAACCATTTTGGGGCTTTTTATTCATACTCAACTTATCAATGATTTTCAACCAGAAGCCTTTGAAATTTGGTTAGCTTGTGTGCCTTTCGTGGCTATTTTTGCACCATTGGGAGCATTTGTGATAAGTAAAATGCCCAGAAAAGGCATTGCAACGCTACTTTATATTATTCTTATCGTACAGTTTTTTGGGGCAATGTGGGTTATCAAGCCATCTCTAAATCAAGCACTTATTTGTGGTTTAATTTTAATATCAGGCATTGGTTTGTTTACGTATTTAGCAAGAGTCAGAAAAGGGTCTTAAAATTCTTGGTGGTGTTTCATCTACAAATACCACCAAGATTGTAAATTTTCCCAATTAAGATTTACATAAACATTCAATTGAGCTAAGTTTAGATAACGAATATCATACTGTTTATTTCGAATCAAAGCCTGAAAACAATATCCTAACTCAACACGGGCTTTGCCGCCCATATTATAGCCACAAGCTAAATGAGCCCAATCTTCCGAAACATTACTCATTTCATAAACTCCATTTTTTGAACTAACTGGACCATTTGTTGCTCCTTTCAGATACAAAAATGCCTCGTTTGATGCCGATAAATAAAACCCTTTTTTAGTTTCTTTGGGGTTATAAAGTGGCAAAGTAAAATAGGTTTGATACCGTAAAATAGAAGCATCATCAGTGATATTTGTTTTGAGATTTGTAGGAGTACGATATTCATATCTCAAACGATGATTAACGCTAAATTTTCCAAGACTATGCAAATAACTTGCTTGTCCGATATAACGATTTTCGGTTTCTTTTAAGCCAAAAATGTTGTGACTCCCATATCCATAGCCCAAACCAGCCGTAAAATGCTTATTAAGTTTTTGAATCAGCATCAATTGAGCTACAAAATGTAATTGTCCCGAAGGGAATTCTTTGTTGTCAACCGTTTCAGACAATGAACTTACAGACGACACATTGAGATTATAACCAAGATTACCTGCAATACTCCCCGTTTGGTAATAATTAGGGCTAAATCCTTTGAGATTCAAGTCTTGTGCTTTGAGCTGATAAGATAAAAAAGTAAGTAATATCAAAAAACGTTTCATAAATAAGTTGTTGGGGATAAATTCTTATCTCAAAATCGTACACAAAAAAAACGGAGATAATAGTCGCTGCGACTGTTATATCCGTTTACAAATAGTATGCCGTTTTTGTGGCTTCCCAATTTTATGTCCAATTAATGCCTTTTTTCAAAAGTCCTAAGGTTTTCTCTTCTTCTGAATTTGGCTCTGGCTTGTAGTCATAAACCCAATTAGCAACGGGTGGCATCGACATCAAAATTGACTCTGTTCTTCCATTTGTTTCTAAGCCAAATTTTGTCCCCCGATCATGCACTAAGTTAAATTCAACGTATCGTCCACGACGCAGCATTTGAAATGTTTTTTCTTTTTCAGAGAAAGATAAATCTTTATTTTTCTCCATAAAATGTGTATAAATCGGAGCAAAAGATTCTCCAATATCTTTTACAAAAGCAAATAATTGTTCTTTATTACGGGTTTCATCTATTTTTTGATAATCAAAGAAAATACCGCCAATTCCACGAGTTTCATCACGGTGAGTATTAAAAAAATAATCATCAGCCCAAGTCTTGAACTTTGGATAATAAGCCTCATTATGCTTATCACAAACATTTTTCAAGTAATTATGAAACCATTGAGCATCTTCTTCAACTACATAGTGAGGTGTCAAATCTATACCTCCACCAAACCAAAATGTACCATTTGACATTTCAAAATACCGTACATTCATGTGAATAATGGGTACAAGTGGACTTTGCGGATGTAATACAATGGATACACCAGTAGCAAAAAAATCCACTTTTTCGGTTAGCCCCATTGAAGCAAGCATTTTTTCGTGTAAATCACCCCAAACTGCCGAAAACATCACGCCACCTTTTTCAATTACTTTTCCTTCTTGAATTACTCGGCTTCTACCTCCTCCACCACCTTCACGTTGCCAATTATCTTCATGAAATTTACCATTTCCATCTGCTTTTTCTAAGGCATTGCAAATCTGGTCTTGTAGTTCTTGGAAGTAGGTTGATATCTGTTCTTTAGTCATGGTTAATATTTTTATTGTTTCGATGTATCAGGTTTAGCTTCAACAGCAGGTTTTATAGGTGCTGTTGCTGTATCAGAACCAACAAATGTGCTATCATAATACAGTGAATCTGAACGATGTGTATAAGCAGGGGTACAATTAAAATCCTTTGTAATTCGTTTAGAATCAAGTTTTTCAAATGGAATGGGATGATATGCTTCTAAAGTTGGGTCTTTCACGATTTTAGACATATACCGTCCAAAGAGTGGCAAAGCAGTTTTAGAACCTTCTCCATAAGCACCACTTCGGAAGTGAATTGAACGGTCATCGCCCCCAACCCAAGTTCCTGTCACCAAATTGCTGGTAAGTCCCATATACCAACCATCAGAATGATTAGAAGTTGTCCCTGTTTTTCCTGCAAATCTTGATTTATATTTATCTTTTCCTTCAAATAAATCCTTGAAAGACCAAAGATTTTGTGACGTTCCACCTTGTTCTTCCAATCCGCCTTCCAACATATATCTCATCAAAAGAGCTGACTCTTTTTTAATGGCTTGATGCCGTTCTGGCTCGAAAGTATGAATAATATTTCCGTTACGGTCTTGAATTTCTACTACCAACATTGGTTCGGTAAAAATACCTTCGTTCAAGAAACAACCATACGCTCCTACCATTTCAAAAAGCGTAACATCGTTTGAACCTAAACCAATAGAAGCAACGGCAGATAAAGGACTTTTTATTCCCATTTGATGAGCATAATAAACAACCGAATCTGGGCCTACTTCATTGGTAAGCCAAGCAGCACAAGAGTTGATGGAACGTGCCATTGCTCTACGAAGAGACATGGTAGAATAACTAAAACGTCCATCGGCATTATGTGGTTTCCAAAATTTCTTTTCTCCTTTTTCTTCAATTTCTATCTCAAAAGGTTTGTCTGTAATTTGTGTACAAGGCGACATATTTTTAGGGCCATCAATTGCCGTTGTATAAACAAATGGCTTAAATGTTGAACCTGGTTGACGACGACCTTGGCTTACGTGGTCATATTTAAAATACTGAAAATCAAGCCCTCCAACCCATGCTTTAATATGCCCCGTGAACGGGTCCATACTCATCATTCCTGATTGTAAAAAACGTTTATAATACGCAATCGAGTCATAAGCACTCATGGTCATTTGTTCTTCGCCAGAACCATTCCGAGAGAAAACCCACATTTTACGCTTTACATTTTTCATGTAATGCCAGATAGAATCTTGGTTATTTTTGTATTTACCTGCCAACAGTTTATAATAACTTGTACGCTTGGCAACAGTATCAATAAATCCTGGAATTTCAACGCCCTTTTCATCAGCCCAAGGGTTTTGCCCTGACCAATGATTATCAAAAGTTTTTTGTAAAACCTTCATGCCTTCTTGTACCGAAGTTTCGGCATAAGTTTGCATTCGAGAATCAATGGTAGTACGAATTTTTAGTCCATCACGGTACAAATCTAATTCTACATCACTGGTATCTGCCCATTTTTCTAAAGCCTTTGCAACTGCCGACTTGAAGTAATTACTCGTTCCATCATACGGAGTTTCTTCATTGACTTTTAGGGTAATCGGGAGTTTTATCAGAGAATCATAAGCTACTTTCGACAAAAAGTTATATTTCACCATTCTTGACAAAACTGTATTTCTACGTCCTAAAGACTTATCATAATTTCTACGGGGATTATAAGTATTAGTGGCTTTTTGCATACCCACCAAAACAGCAGCTTCTTGAACATTTAAGCTATCAGGCGATGTATTAAAGTAAGTTTTTGTTGCTACTTTAATCCCGTAAGAATTACTACCAAAATCAACGGTATTCAAGTACCACAAAATGATTTCTTCTTTGGTATAATAACGCTCTAATTTTATAGCAGTCAACCACTCTTTAGTCTTGATAACCAACGTTTTAAGCCCTGGCACATATCCCAAAACTCCTTTTTTAGTTACCCCTTCTTTCTTGCGGGTTTTAAAAAGATTTTTGGCTAATTGTTGCGTAATGGTACTTCCGCCCCCACGCTCGCTTGCACCCGTAGCCACACCAACTGCAACCCCAAATAATGCTCGATAATCAATACCTGAGTGCTGATAAAAGCGGGCATCTTCAGTAGCTACTAACGCTTTTACTAAATATGGAGAAAGGTCTTTGTAATTTTTTACGGGTGTACGATTTTCTAAAAAGAATTTACCCATTAAAACACCATCAGAAGAATAAATCTCCGATGATTGGGATAATTTTGGGTTTTGCAATTCCCCAACGGATGGCATTTCACCAGTAAGCCACAAAAAATTTGTTTCGATACAAAAAATATAGAAAAATCCTGCAAAAACTATCCAAACAAACCCTTTCCAAAGTCTTTTAACTTGTGTGTAGTAAGACGATTCTTTGTCTATTCCTTGGTCAATAGTTTCGGTGATTTTCTGTTTCGTATCTCCATAAGTAGCCTTTATAACATTGAGTCTTTCGTAAAGAGAGGCTATTTTCTCTTCGCCAAAGACTTTTACCAATAAAACGTCCAATTTGCTCCAAAGCAAATTGATAACATTTAATAGAATAGTTTTGAGGTTGTTATAAGAATTTTTAATGAGTTGTTTTATTTTATCCATCATACACTTAATTATCTATCGAAAATAAGCGACAATTTACGATAAA
>JAAFIU010000432.1 GCA_013298805.1 Cytophagales bacterium
GTCAAGTGCATAAAGCCACCAAAGACGGCAAAGAATTCGCCGTAAAAGTGCAATATCCAGGCGTTTCTGAAAGCATTGGCAGTGATTTAAAAATGATTCGCCCGATTGCCATTGCCATGTTTGGTTTAAATGACAAAGATGTTGACCGATACATGGGTGAAGTTGCCGAAAAATTGATTGAAGAAACCGATTATGTGCTTGAATTAAAACGTTCCGTTGAAATTTCGGAGGCTTGTTCGCACATCAAAGGCTTATTTTTTCCGAAATATTATTCAGAATTATCGTGTGACAAAATCTTGACGATGGACTGGCTGAAAGGGGAACATTTGAACGAGTTTTTAAGTACAAATCCGTCACAGGAAGTCAGAAATAGCATTGGGCAATTGCTTTGGGATTTTTACGATTTTCAGATTCATACGCTCAGACAAGTTCATGCAGACCCTCATCCAGGAAATTTTCTGATGCGTCAAGATGGAACTTTGGGAGTGATTGATTTTGGTTGCATAAAGGTTATCCCTGAATTTTTCTATGATAATTATTTTGCATTAATCAATTTTGATACCTTGCAAGACCATGAAAAAACAGTAGAAATCTTTAAAACTTTAGATTTCATTACTGCAGTTGACACAGATAAAGAAGCAGAATTCTTTACGAAACTGTTTAAGGAAATGATTTATTTGTTAGGTAAACCATTTGCTACCGATGAATTTGATTTTGCGGACGATAATTATTTTGAGAGTGTTTATCAATATGCCGAAAAACTACAAAGTTTAGAGGAATTGAAAAACTCAAAAGTCGCTCGTGGCTCACAACATGGATTATATATCAATCGAACCTATTTTGGTTTATACTCAATTCTGAATGAATTACGAGCCAAAGTAGTGACAACTCGACCAGAATGGCTTTGTGCCGTTGGGGTATAAAAAAAACGAGAACGTCGGCGTAGTTTTAACTTCGCCGACGTTAAAAAAGTTTACTAAGCCCTAAATGCTATTTTAATTTAAAACGGCAAATCTTGGTCATCAGAACTAAACGATGGTAAGTCTGCAACTGGAGGAGCAGTTCTTGGTGCTGCTGCACTAAAACCCTGCGAAGGTGCTGAAGAAGCGGCAGGAGATGCTGATGCACCACTGGCGGTTTCAATTCTGAACGCTTTCAAATCTGTGTACCAACGCTCGTTATACTCACGAGATTCAACACTAAAAGAAATTCTCAATTTTTCTCCTAACGAAAAAGTTTTCAAATCTGCTGCTTTATCTCCCCAAGCTGTAAAACAAGCTTTTTTAGGATATTGTTCTTCTGTTTCTAAAACGAAATCTTGCTTAACCCAAACCCCATTTTTCCCTTGACCTGTTACCTCAGGGAGGACTTTTACTAAATTTCCTTCAAATTCTAATGCCATTGTATTTTTATTTATTGTAATTGTATTGATTATCAGACTCTTAAAACGTAAAAAGTTTTAATAACGTTGCGGTGAACTTAAAACCTTTGCAAATAACTAAATTTTATCTAATTTTGTGCTATCAAATGGCGACGTGGTGGAATTGGTAGACACGCTACTTTGAGGTGGTAGTGGGAGCAATCCTATGGGAGTTCGAGTCTCCCCGTCGTCACGAAAGTTCTTTCAATTTATTTTGGAAGGACTTTTTTCGTTATTATTATTCACTAAAATCAAATTGAGGAGGTTTGTCGTAAAGTAAAGCCTTATCGACTTTCCCAATAATATAAGCTAAATCTTTTGGATTATTAACAAAGTCAAGGTTGTCAACTTCAATCATTAATAACTTCCCTTCTTTATAATTTTCAGTAAATTCCGAGTAATGTTCATTCAAATCTTCAAGGTATTTTGCTGAAATATTGGCTTCAAAATCTCTACCTCTTTTCTTGATTTGTGCAATCAATTTTGGCATACTTGCTTTCAAATAAATGGTTAAGTCGGGTGCTTTTACTGACTTCATCATTAAATCAAAAATACCTCTGTATGTGGTATAATCATTGGCAGACATTATTCCAGATTTATAAAGATTCATTGCAAAAATGTACGCATCTTCATAAATAGTTCTATCTTGAATAATTCGTCTATTTGATTTTTGTATTTGTAAAACCTGCTCATACCGACTTTTCAAAAAATACATCTGTAAATGAAAAGCCCACCGTGGCATATCATCATAAAATGGTGGAAGATACGGGTTACCTTCTACGGCTTCGTACAGAACTTCCCAACCAAAATGTTCCGCTAATTTGGTGGAAAGAGTTGTTTTTCCCGCTCCAATATTTCCAGTAATGGCAATGTGCATAATTTATTTTGTGATGACAATTAGGGTTTCAATGATGCAAATTTCATTAAAAATTAGTGAAGAATTGACAAAGCAAATAATTAATTTTTAAAACGCATGATTTTTAGACCGACACTTTTATAAGTTTGAATACTTTAAATACATCGGGTATTGCTAAGTTATTCTTAATCAGATATTTATAAAGTCTTTTCCCATGCGTAAAAAGGTTTAGCGTATCTTTTTGAAC
>JAAFIU010000417.1 GCA_013298805.1 Cytophagales bacterium
ATGCTTCTTTAGATGCTACTTTGTCGTATTATAGAACATCAGATGCTCCTGCATTGTCATCAACAGTGTTAGGTAAAGTTCAAAGTGTTAAAGTTAGACCAATCAAAAATAGTAATATCATCTCAGGAACAAGTCGATTTGATACCCTCAGAATCCCAATTACAGACCCCGCTTTTATTAACTTTATTGCTTCTCAGCGTGATTTGCAAAATAGTAAGGATAATGTTTTGATTGGTACAGGTTTCAGAAGTAAAATTAAGGGTATGGCTTTGACTTCTGAAAGTGCTAACAATGCAGCTCTTCTGGGTATTTCAGCAGATTTATCAGTGATGAAGGTATATTATAACTACAAATATGTCTATACGCTCAGAAATCTTGCTAATACTGCTGATAGTATTAGAGTAACCGTAGATACAACAAAAGCGAATAATTTATATATTGGATTATATCGTTCGGGAGTCGCTCAAAATGCTCGTTTCAATAAAATAAAAACTACGAGAGCTGGCGTGTTAAGTAAATTAACAAATGCTGGAGATGTAGTGGCAGCTTCTGCCATGAATAATCAAGTTGCAGTGCAATCTGCAACAGGTTTGGGTGTAAAAGTAAATTTTCCGACTTTAGCAAAATTAAAGAACGGAAAAGATATTTCTATCAATAAGGCAGAATTGGTTTTAGAACCCAATTCAAATAGTGCATTGTCTTTACCAACAGACCTTGTAATTATGGAAAGTACAACGGCGAATCGTCCATTAAGAACGACAACAAATAGCGATGGAACAATTTACTTTGTCTCGGGTGAAAGTTATTCTGCTGCTTATGTAGCAAAAAGTAATACTTACACCTTCAATGTAACGAGTTCATTGCAAAATATACTTTCTGGAAGAAATAAATCTAATGGTTGGCTGCTTTCATCAACTTCATTGGTAACAAATTCTTCAACAGGAGTAAGGTCGCCAACTTCAGGTAAAAATATTGTTAGTCCTAATGCTGATAGAGCAATTTTTAATAATAATAAAATAAAATTGAAGGTTTATTATACTTATGTTGGAAAGTAAGAATGTGCCTTTTAATAAATTAATCCGAAGCGGAGGTTCATAATCTGAAATCTCCGCTTTATTTTTGTTGCAATATATTACTGATTTAGGGGTTAGGTTTTAGGTTTTAGGGATTAGGGCTGTAACGTAATATTTATCAAAGCATTATGGTATAATCAAAATAAACTATAATTTCACTTCTTTAACCAAGAACTAAAAGCTTATGTGCGGAATTGTCGCTTATGTTGGGCATCGTGAAGCCTATCCATTAATTATTAAAGGGTTAAAACGTTTAGAGTATCGTGGTTATGATAGTGCAGGAGTTGCATTATTGAACGATGGACTAAATATTTATAAGAAAAAAGGAAAAGTAAAAGACCTTGAAGACACACTTACGGAGGCAAATCTGAAAAGTACAATTGGTATTGGACATACCCGTTGGGCTACTCATGGTGAACCAAATGATAAAAATGCTCACCCTCATTATTCTTCTGACTCAAGATTAGCTATTATCCACAATGGAATTATTGAAAACTACGATTCCATCAAGAAGAATTTAATCAAGAAAGGACACGTTTTTTATTCAGATACCGATTCAGAGGTTTTTATTCACTTTATTGAGGATATTCAGCACAATACGGGTTGTTTATTAGAAGAAGCAGTGCGTTTGGCAATGAAAGAAGTGGTTGGTGCGTATGCCATTGTTATTATGGACGCTACTAATCCTTCTCAATTGATTGCCGCTCGTAAAGGTTCTCCTTTGGTAATTGGAGTAGGAGAGGGTGAATACTTTTTTGCCTCAGATGCAACCCCAATCATTGAATATACCAACGAAGTTATTTATTTGAATGATTATGAGTTAGCTGTTGTACGTGATGGAGAATTGACGGTTAAAAATATTGATAATATTCTACAATCTCCTTATGTTCAGACCCTTGAAATGGAGTTGGAGGCAATCGAAAAAGGTGGATTTGAACATTTTATGTTGAAAGAAATCTACGAGCAACCTCGCTCGGTGGCAGATTGTATGCGTGGACGTGTAAATGCCGACAGCGGGCATTTAATGTTGGGAGGTTTACGTGATTATATTGAAAAATTGGCAAAAACCAAACGTATTGTTATTGTAGCTTGTGGTACTTCGTGGCACGCAGGCTTGGTGGGTGAATATATTTTTGAAGAATTAGCCCGTATCAATGTTGAGGTAGAATATGCTTCAGAATTTCGTTATCGCAATCCAATTATTAAAGAAGGTGATTTTGTGATTGCCATCTCCCAATCGGGCGAAACAGCCGATACATTGGCAGCGATTGAATTGGCAAAGTCGAAAGGAGCAACCATTATTGGTGTTTGTAATGTAGTCGGAGCATCAATCCCAAGAGCTTCTCATGCAGGAGCATATACGCATGCAGGGCCAGAAATTGGCGTAGCTTCTACCAAAGCATTTACGGCACAAGTAACGGTTTTGGCAATGATGGCAATCGCTGTTGCTCGAAAAAAAGGTACATTACACGAAGATACTTTCAGACGTTTATTGTTTGAATTAGAGCGAATTCCATCAAAAATTGAGAAATTATTACTGATGGATGAAAAAATAAAAGTTATTGCAGAACATTTTAAGGATGCTCGTAACTTTATTTATTTAGGACGTGGGTATAATTTTCCTGTAGCTTTGGAAGGAGCATTGAAATTGAAAGAAATTTCGTACATCCATGCAGAGGGCTATCCTGCGGCAGAAATGAAACATGGTCCAATTGCTTTAATTGACGAAGAAATGCCAGTGGTATTTATTGCAACGAAAGACAGTTCTTA
>JAAFIU010000140.1 GCA_013298805.1 Cytophagales bacterium
ATTTACTCGACCAAGGTTTTGAAAATGTCTATCAATTGCACGGTGGAATTATTAAATACGGACTCGAAGAGGGTGGTGAAGATTTTGAAGGAAAATGTTATGTTTTTGATAATAGAGTTACTGCCGAGGTCAACGCTGTTAATCCAGAGGTAATTTCAAAATGTCATATTTGTGGCACAAACTCTGACCACATGGTGAATTGTGCAAACCCTGAGTGTAACGAACATTTGGCAATTTGCCCAGAATGTTTAAAAGATATGGACGGTGCTTGTTCAAATGAATGTAAGGAGCATCCAAGAAAAAGACCATACAATCCAGAAGGATATTACTCAAAGCAATCGGATAATTATACGGCTGAATTTGGTTTTAAAAGCCGTCAAAGAACCAAGGTTACGCTTTAAGTGTACACTTTTATTTTAACCAATAAGTCATAAGTTTTTCATTTTATGTTAAACTTGTGACTTATTGATTTTTAAGGGCTTTTAGATTGAAAATAGTGAGAAAAATGAAATATCTAAAAATTACGGCTTATGTAATTGCTATCTTAACTTGCCTTTATGCTTTATTTTTATTCATTTGGAATTTATCCTATACATCTGAAATTGGTAAAATTCCTTTTGGTAAAAAGCAAGGGAATTATTTTATTTTTTATACAGCAGTTGAAGTTGCAGAAGAATTTGATGATTTGAAATTTGATTTTTATAGAAATGATTCATTAATTATCAAACAAAAATATTTTGATGTAACAGATGCAAACCCACAAATTTCCGACATTAAGGTTCGTAATTATAATGGATTATTTTATGTGACTTATTTTGATAGTACAAAAGTTAAAATCTTATTTGACAGTACTTACAATGTTATTTTTCCACTTGAATATGGGGATGCAGAGCAAGATTCGATTTCAAAATTAACAAAAGTCAAAAAGTTACTCGTAGATAAAAAATTGACATTAGGAAGATGGTGATAATTTCCCCACTTGCTAATTTTATATTACTTTGCTTCCCTTTTATTAAATCTCATCAAAAACAAACTCAAATTATGAAACTTTCTGAAACTGATTTAATTATTAATCCTGACGGCAGTATTTATCATCTTAATTTACGCCCAGAACAAATTGCTGAAACAATAATCACGGTTGGCGACCCTGAGCGTGTACCAATGGTTTCAAAATATTTTGATTCCGTTGATATTAAAGTCAATAAACGAGAATTTGTCACACATACTGGTTATTTATCTGGTAAAAGAATCACCGTAATTTCAAGCGGAATTGGGACTGATAATGTAGAAATTTTAATGAATGAATTGGATGCTCTCGCCAATGTTGATTTCCAAACTCGTGAAGTGAAACCCGTCCATACAACTTTAAATATTATCAGAATTGGAACATCTGGGAGTTTACAATTAGATATTCCGATTGATAGTGTGGTAGTTTCGGCATTAGGAATTGGAATGGATGCTTTGGGCTTTTTCTACGAGAGTTCGGGGAATAATCTTACTGAAAAACTAAAAGATACGTTGAGCTTGGAGTTTATGCCGTATTGTAATCCTGCGGGAACAGTTTTATTCAATTATTTAATGCAGAACCCTCCCCAAAACTGGATTGAAGGCACGACAGTTACTTGTCCAGGATTTTATGCCCCACAAGGAAGAGTTTTACGGTATAATCCTAAAATAGTAGGATTGATGGAAAAAATGAATGCTTTTTTGTTGGATGGAACAAGACTTACAAACCTTGAAATGGAAACGGCTGGTTATTACCTAATGGGCAAATTATTAGGGCATCAAGTTGTGTCAATTAGTGCCATTTTAGCCAGTAGAATGACACATCAGTTCTCGGGTAATCCTGAAAAACAAGTTGATACTTTGATAAAACAAGTATTAGAAAAGTTGAGATAGTTTACTCAAACTTTAGGTCTTTTAATGAATTATCTTCTGGAAACTTTGGCGTAACCTTAGCGTATTGTTTTTGGATTTCGTACAAATCTTTCTCATAATTTCCAGTTGGATAAAATACGTTTAAGAATCCACCTTCTTTTTTCTTGAAATCTAAAAAACCTAAAATGATTGGTACATTTGCAGTCATAGCAATATGATAAAATCCAGATTTCCATTCTTTTGAAAAGGAGCGAGTGCCTTCCGCAGGAACGATTAATTGTATTGAGTCAGCACTTTTTTTTATCATTTCACCCATGTCATTGACCAAATTATTCTTTTGAGAACGAATAACAGGAATGCCTCCTAAACCCCGAATAATGATACCCAATGGAAATTTGAAAAGGGATGCTTTAGCCAAATATCTAAATGGAAGCCCAATTTTCAAAACAATAATCATGCAGTAAAAATAATCCCAATTGGAGGTGTGTGGGGCCGCAATCATTACAGCTTTAGGATAGTTTATAACACCTTTTGGAGTTGTGTCAACTATTTTCCAACCAGCAAGTTTCAAAGAAAGACTACTAATGATTTTTAACATAAAAAGATTTGGTTAATTGGTCTCAAAAACAAAACTACCTATATTTGATTTCGGTTTCAAGTTAAACCATTTATTTATACTAAAATATAATGCAAAAACCCTTAATTCTAATTGCCAACGACGATTCAATTGCAGCAAAAGGTATCAGAACATTGGCAGAAGTAATGTCTGAAATTGGCGAAGTCGTAGTTATTGCCCCAGATACTCACCAGTCAGGTATGGGACACGCCATTACGCTCGACCGCCCATTGCGAGTTTCAAAAGTAAAAGATTTTTTACCTAATGTAGAAGCCTACAAGTGTAGTGGCACGCCTGCGGATTGCGTAAAATTTGGAAAACATTTCGTTCTGAAAGGTAGAAAAATTGATTTAGTTGTTTCTGGGATAAATCACGGTTCAAATTCTTCAATTGCCGTAATTTATAGTGGAACAATGTCGGCCGCCATTGAAGCCGCCATCGAAGGAATTCCTGCTATTGGCTTCTCATTATGTGATTTTGGAGCAGAGGCTGATTTTTCTCATACGAAAGAATACGTTAAGAATATATCTTTAAAAGTGCTTGAAAACGGACTTCCACATGGGGTGGCACTGAATGTTAATTTCCCCAAAAAATCAGAAGAAAAGATTAATGGAGTGAAAATTTGCCGTCAGACAGATGCTCTTTTCCGGGAATCATTCGAGGAGCGAAAAGACCCTTATGGAAGAGCCTATTATTGGATGGATGGTTTTTTGCAAAATGAAGATAATGGCGGAGGAACGGACGAAGATGCTTTGAAAGAAAACTACGTAGCGATTGTTCCCGTAAAATTTGATTTGACTGATTATAAGGCAGTTGAAAATATGAAAACTTGGTTTTAGTGCTTTCAAAATAATTACAAAAAAATATCAAACCACACATGGCAATAGTTGGAAACATCGTAAAAAGAGGAATTGGACTTTCTGGTTTAATGAAACGTCCAAAATCTAATTTGGCAAAAATTCAACGAAAAACGTTGGTCAAGTTATTAAACAAAGGTCGTTTTACGCAATTTGGCGTGGCTTTTGGCTTTGAAGACATCATGAATGCAGCTTTGTATTCGAGCGATAAAGAATTTTATACCAAGTACAAAAAACAAGTGCCAGTTTATGATTACAATAAAATGTATAAAGACTGGTGGCATAAAACACTCGAAGGAGAAAAGAACGTTTCGTGGGTGGGGAGTATCAAATATTTTGCCTTGAGTTCGGGTACGTCAGAGGCTGCTTCAAAGCATATTCCTGTTACCAAAGACATGGTAAAGGCAATTCACCGAACATCAATCCGTCAAATTTTAGCTTTATCTGAATATAAAAATTTACCATCAAGTCTGTTTGAAAAAGGTTACCTAATGTTAGGTGGAAGTACCAAATTGCAGGACATGGGCGATTACTTTGAGGGAGATTTAAGTGGAATCACCGCAGGGAAAATACCTTTTTGGTTTGAACGATTTTATAAACCTGGAAAAAAAATTGCCGAAACGAAGGACTGGAGTGAGAAATTAGACAAAATTACTAAAAAAGCAAAAGATTGGGATATTGGATTTATTGTGGGCGTACCTGCATGGATTCAGATTTTGATGGAGAAAATTATCAAGGAATATAATGTTAAAAATATCCATGAAGTTTGGCCGAATTTAGAGATTTTTTGTCATGGAGGCGTAAGTTTCGAGCCGTATAAACAAGGATTTGAAAAACTATTGGGTCGCCCAATTATTTACATTGAAACATATTTAGCTTCTGAAGGCTTCATGGCGTATCAAACTGCCCCCGATACTGACATGGCTTTGGTGTTGAATAATGGTATTTTCTTCGAATTTATCCCTTTTAATGAGGATAATTTTGATGATGATGGCGTTATGATTGAAAAACCAGAAACGTTGATGATTGACGAAGTGGAAGAAGGAGTAGAGTACGCACTTTTGATTTCGACAGTTTCGGGAGCGTGGCGTTATTTGATTGGTGATACCATTAAATTTACCAATAAAAAGAAAGCAGAAATTGTTATTACTGGCAGAACAAAGCACTTTTTGAGTCTGTGTGGCGAACATCTTTCTGTTGATAACATGAACAAAGCGGTGGAATTAGCTTGCAAGAAATTTGATATTGATATTCGAGAATTTACCGTTGTTGGCAAAAAAACCGATGGTACTTTTGGGCATCATTGGTACGTTGGTACAGACGACAAGGTGGATGAGCAAGCGTTGATGACTTTTATTGACGAAACACTTTGTGAAATAAACGACGATTATCCCGTTGAAAGAAAACACGCACTCCGTGAAATTAAGATGAAGGTTTTGAAAACCAAAACGTTCTATCAATTTATGGAATCGAAAGGAAAAACAGGTGGACAAAATAAGTTTCCAAGAGTATTGAAAAATGCCGTTCAGATTCAAGAATGGGAAAAATATTTAGCCAATAATTAACTCCCAAACTGTTTCCAGAGTATCATAAGTCCTGAACCGATGAAAATTAAGCCAGCAACTTGATTGATTCGTTTTAGGACTTGTTTTGTTAAAACACGCTTCATTTTTTGGGCGTAAAAGGCAATTAATGATTCTGCAATCATAGTTGCCATTAAACTAAAAAGAAAGAAGCCGATTCGTTCATTGAGGCTTAAACCTTTGGCTACCAAATAGGCTGATGTAGCAAAAACAGCGAGATAGTTAGATGGATTTAATAAATTTAAGAATAATCCAGAAGTAAAATAATAAAGAAAGGAGCCTAATTTAGATGTTGGATAGACTAATTGAGATTGCTGTTTAAATATACTTATAAAGCCGAGTATGAACAATAAACTTGCCCCAACAATAGAAATTATATCGTCAAAATGCTTGAAATTTGGCAAGAAACTCGTTCCAAAAATAGCAAAAAACATTAGTATTGAATCGGCAATGGTTACGCCCAAAGCTATTAAAATGCCTCTTTTAAAGCCTGTATCAATACTTGTTTGTATTAATCTGAAAAATGCTGGACCAAATGTGAAGCACAGAATAAACCCGTAAAGGAATCCAAAAAATATTGCTTGAAACATAGATGTAAATTTAGATACCTTTTAAACGTGCTACTTTTAGAATTGCGGCAATGCTCAACGAATCAGTTATTTCAGAATCCATTACCATTCTCACGGCTTCTTGCAAACTAACCTTCTTGAGGGCTAATATTTCCGTATCGTCTGGTTCGGCTTCGCCAAAAGTCAAATCTTCTGCCAAAAACATAAACCCAAATTCATCCGTTACTGAATTTGAAGTGTGAAGTTTGCCCAAAGCAGTCCATTTATTGGCAGTCATTCCTGTTTCTTCTTTCAATTCACGTTTGGCGGCATCTAAGCTATTACCGTTCAAATCTCCTCCACCCATCGGAATTTCCCAAGAGTATTCCTCTAAAGTGTATCGATACTGCCCCACGAGCCAAGTGTTATTGTTTTCGTCTAAGGGTAAAACGGCAGCCGCTTTGTTTTTAAAATGAGCAACTCCATAAATTCCTGCTTCGCCATTGGGTTTTATAACCTCCTCATGTCGTACATTTACCCAAGGGTTATCGTACATCTCACGAGAAGAAACTATTTTCCATGGATTTTCATAAATATTCATTTTGCAAAGGTAAACAGAACGTATGAATATTAAAATTTGAATTTCGTAACTTTGCAGAGACTATTGATTAAGTTTTTGATTTATTAAAACTCTAAACAAAAATTACCCATAATCATTTTTAAGATAATTTTATGACCAACGACTCAAGTGTAATTGATTTAGCAAATGCCTATAAAAAGTACAAATGGATATTAATATCGTTTGTGGTTAGCACTTTGTTAATGATAGCTAAATTTATGGCGTATTATATGACTTATTCAAGTGCCATTTTAACGGATGCTTTAGAGTCAATTATTAATGTAGTTGCAAGTGCTTTTGCTTTTTATGCAATTTATTTAGCATCCCAGCCAAAAGATTTGAATCATCCTTATGGGCACGGTAAAATTGAATTTTTCTCAGCTGGTCTTGAAGGGGTTCTTATCGTTTTGGCAAGCGTTTTTATCATGTTTCATGCTTCTGAAAGCCTAATACATCCAACACCATTCAATGATTTGCAAATTGGACTTTTTATCATTTCTGCTGGTACAATTATAAATTATTTTTTGGGTTATTTTATTGAAAATGAGGGAATTGAGAGGAAATCACCTACATTAATTGCGGATGGTAAACATCTAAAATTGGATGCCATTAGTGGGCTAATTTTAGTGGCTGCTGTAATTTTAGTTTATTTGACAAAAATCGTTTGGATAGATGGTTTTGCTTCTATCATTTTTGCCCTTTTCATGGCTTGGAATGGTGTGAAAATCATCAGGAAATCAATCGGTGGTTTGATGGATGAAACCAATGAAGAGGTTCTGGAAAAGGTGGTAGATATTTTGAAATCTAATCAAAAAAATGATTGGATTGATATGCACAATTTAAGAATTCAAGAATATGGAGCTGATATTCACATTGATGCTCATTTAACATTGCCGAGTTATTGGAATCTTGAAAAAGTACACGAAGTTGTGCATGAATTTGAGGATATTATTGGAAATGGGTTTAATTCAGATGTTGAAATTTTTATTCATGCTGACCCTTGTTTGCCAGAGTGTTGTCATTATTGTAAAATTGAAAATTGCCCAATCAGACAAATGCCTAAAACCGTTGATATTGATTGGAATAAGGTTAATTTATCGTTAAATCAAAAGCATTTTCTTGAAAGTGTCTAATCATAAATTAGGTTTCAGTTTTAGGAAGTCTAAGGAAATATCTAATAATCAGAATTTTTTCTTGTACTATAATCTATTCCCCAAAGCCTAACCCCTACATATATGCTACTTCAACCAATTGTAAATTTTATCAATATTCTTGCAAAAAAGGGCGTAAAAAATGCTATTATTTCACCAGGTTCAAGAAATGCACCCTTAACCATTGCCTTGGTACGCCATCCCGAAATTGAGACCAAATCTATTTCAGATGAACGTTCAGCAGCTTTTATTGCCTTAGGAATGGCTCAAAACCTTAAACAACCAGTGGCTATTTGTTGTACTTCTGGTTCGGCCGCTTATAATTATGCTCCAGCTGTTGCAGAGGCATTTTTTCAAGAAATTCCGCTGATTATTTTAACAGCCGACCGCCCCAAAGAATGGATTCATCAAAATGACGGACAAACAATTTATCAGACTGATATTTTTGGAAAACACGTTAAGAAAAGCTTTGAAATTGGGGCTGATTATTTACATCCAGACTCAATATGGCAAATTGACAGAACAATTAATGATGCTATAAACCTTGCTAAAATTGAGCCTTGTGGCCCCGTTCACATCAATATACCTTTACGAGAACCTTTCTACCCTCTTGAAAATGAGGAAATTAATTTTGGAATTAATTCAAGAATTATTGAATTGATTCCAAATGAAAGAAATTTGTCCAAAGAAACATGGCACCAACTTTTAAATCAATTTCAGGAATTTGATAATATTTTGATTGCAGGTGGTCAAGGTGATAAAAATGCAGATTTATCCTCTGTTTTACAGAAACTACAAGATGAATTTCAAGTAGTTTGTATTGGAGATTCTATCTCAAATATGGGTTTTGAGGCTATTGCAAAGCACGATTTATTCTTGAAAGTTGAGCCAGAAAACCTAAACCCTGAATTATTAATTACCTATGGAAAATCTTTTATTTCTAAGGGGTTAAAAACTTTTTTGAGAAAAAATAAAGCGATTGAACATTGGCATTTACAAATTGATGATCATTTGATTGATACTTTTCAATCTCTCACGAAAATAATACCGATTAAACCAATTGACTTCTTTTCAAAACTTTACGAAGATTTGGATTTTGAGCAATTCAGAAATGGCGGAGACGAGCGTGATGAAACATTCAAAAATGATTGGTTTGCCCAAGAAAGAAAAGCCAATATTTATCTTGAACGCTTTTTCCTTGATGAAATTCATCAGCAAAAATTTAATGAGTTTTTTGCGATAAAGTATTTGATGGATAGATTGCCAGCTAACTGTCAATTGTATTTAGCAAACTCAATGTCAGTACGTTACGCCAATTATATAGGCATTTCTCCTGATAAAAATATTGAAATTTTTGCCAATAGAGGCACAAGTGGAATTGATGGTTGTGTGAGTACCGCAGTAGGAGCAGCCCTGAGTACCGATAAATTAGTTTTTTTATTGGTGGGCGATGTAGCTTTCTTTTATGACAGAAATGGACTTTGGAATCGCTATTTGCCAAATAATTTTAGAATAATCCTGTTGAATAATCACGGGGGCGGAATTTTTAGAATGATAGATGGGCCAAGTAAACAACCCGAATTGAATGATTATTTTGAAACAAATCAGACTTTAAATGCCAAAAATACTGCACTTGATGCTGAGATGGAGTATTTTAAGGTGTTAAATATCAATGATTTAGAAAAGTGTTCAGTTGAGTTTTTAGATATAAATGGAAAATCTAAAATATTAGAAATTGAAACTGATACCATAACAAACACTGAGATTTTTAAGCGATTTAAAAATAATTTCTAACGAATGCTTATATCGAAAAAAAACCTGCCGTAAAACAGCAGGTTTTTTTCATTTCTTCAATTAAAAACACAATTTAAAGCTGTGTTTCTACTTGTTTGTATGAATGAAGTTGTTTGTATTATTCTATTCTTTTCCAAATTCACCAACTGCTCTTACCTCGATATTTTCGCTAACCACTGAATCAGGCATTCCTCCAACACCAAAGTCAGTACGTTTAATAGTTCCAGTTAATTTAAAACCCGCAATTGGTTTTTGGGTTCTCATATTTTTACCTACACCACTCAATGTCAAGTCAAATGATACAGGTTTTGTTACGCCTTTCAAAGTTAAATTACCATCTAATTTGAATTTTTTAGCATCCATTTTCTTTATTGAAGTGCTTTTGAAAGTAAATGTTGGAAATTTCTCAGCATCAAACATATCTGGTTTTTTCAAGTGAGTATCACGCATATCATTATCAGTAGATACGCTGCTAACATCAGCAGTTAAATCAAAAACTGCATCGGAAAAGTCATCCTTTGCTGAAGTAATAGTTGCATCAAATTTCTTAAAGTTGCCATCAACTTCAGAAATCAACAAGTGTGTTACCGTAAATCCAAGCTTTGAGTGAGCTTTATCTACATTCCATTTTTGAGCGAAAGTTGATAATGAAACAAACATTACCAACGATAAAATTGCGATTTTTTTCATTTTTTAATACAGTTTGAATGTGATTTGTGGAGAGTTTAAATCAAAATCTTGACTCTAATCCTCTGACTACCCTACAAATTAAGTAGATAAATCTGAAACAAAAATCACGATTAGACAATTTGGTAATATTATTCGACAATTCGGCATTTTTAACCACTAACCCCTAAGTATTTATAGGGAAATTTGGCAATACAATAATTACAAATTTATCAAAGTTTTGCCTTTTCAAAATACTCATTTGCTTTTGTTTTATCTCCTTTTAGTTCAAAATATCTCCCTAAATTTTGGTAAGCTAAAGCATTTTTATCGTCCATTCGGATTGATTTTTCAATCAATTCACGTCCTAATTCGAGTTTGCCTAAATTCAGTAGAATTAAGCCTTTGTTATTGATATAGTAAGGCTGAGTAGGATTTAATTTTATGGCTTTGTCAACATAAATTAAGGCTTCGTCGTAATTTTTTTCTTCCGTCAAAATAAAAGCAACATTATTCAAGGCAAAATCTTGTTTAGGATTAAGCTCTATTGCCTTCAAAAAGTCCTTTTTTGCCAAAGCATATTCTTTATTTTCAAAATAAATTACACCATGATTAGTATATGCTTCGGTGTTTTTTGGGTTCAATAGTATTGCTTTTTCATAGTCTGCTGTGGCTGCGGAGGAGTTTTGCAATTGTGCTTTTACATTTCCAAGGCTTACATAATAAAATGAAGAATCTTTAAATGGTATGGCAATTTTATCTAAGTCCGCCAAAGCATTTTGAAAATCACCTTTCTGAAAAAGTGCCTCTGAGCGATTATAGTAGGCTTCCCAATATTTTTTATCTAATTTGATTGCCTTATCAAAATCACTCAAAGCGTTATCCAATTTGTCATATTTTTGATTTGCTAAACCTCTATTATTGTAAGCATCGGCAAATTTCGGGTTTTGAATAATTGATTCATCAAACCAATGAATGGCTTCTTGATATTCCTTGTCTTTGAGTTTGTAATTGCCTCTTTTGAAAAATTTTATTGATTCTTCTGTTTTATCTGTTCCGCAAGAACTAAGCAATAAAGCTAAGTTGAAAATGAGTAAATATTTTGTTATTTTCACGTATATATAATTTTAATATTTAAATAATGATAAAATGGAAAATGTTAAATCGACTGGATTTCAAAGTTTGAAGGAATTTTATCCTTATTATTTGACTGAGCATCAAAATTCCACTTCAAAATTACTGCATTTTATCGGAACAGGTTTGATATTTTTGATTTTGATTTTCGGATTATTTACAGCCCAATACCAGTATTTATGGTTTATTCCACTTGTGGGCTATGGATTTGCGTGGGTTGGACATTTCTTTTTCGAGAAAAATAAACCTGCTACCTTCAAACATCCATTTTATAGCCTTGCCAGCGATTTTATCATGTTTTTTGATATTCTTAAAGGCAAAGTCAAAATTTGAACTATGACTTGAGGGCTTTTGTTCCTAATTTTGTAGAAATTATTGAGATTTTAAATACAATACAAAAATGATTAAAGCTGAAATGCTGACCGATAGAGGTCTAATGGTGATTGAATTT
>JAAFIU010000006.1 GCA_013298805.1 Cytophagales bacterium
AGGTTTATCACCTTTTTAGATTCTCAATTCTTAAATAAAAATCATTAACAAAACCCCAATGGAAATGAAAATTTCAAGTCTCAAAAAGACCTTGACTGGTCTTGTATTGCTCAGTGTATTGTTTACCACTCAAGCACAAGAAGTAAAAAAAGAACCTATTTTTGGTTCTGTATTAGAAAGAAAAATATCAAAAGATTCAACGAAAAACCATAGACCATTTAATCCATTAAAACCTGCTTTTTTTAGAATTGGGGTAATGGGAGGAAGTTTATTTGACTTAAATAATTCAAACAATGATAAAGTTGGTGGCACAATGGGATTAAGAATTGAATATGGTTTTTCTAACCGTTTTTCAGTGGTAGGAGATTTTCAGGCAAATCATGCCAACAATACCACATTTTCAAGAGGACAATCTTCATTGGGAATTAATTGGATGCCATTCAAAAGTAGAAGATTACAACCATATTTTGGTGTTGGAGCAGGTGTTGGAGGAAATGGTGTTGGACGTTTGGGTAATGATGGACGTGGCAGTTTTGGACAAAGACTACCATTCGATAATGACAATGAATTAAATCGTCGTGATGCTCAAGGGTTCGCTTATGCAAGAACTGGTTTAAATTATATCCTTGCAAAAAGACTACTTGCTATTGGTGAAGCTTCTTATCAACTACCATTTAATAATTCTTCATCGAATGGAGGTATATCTCTGAGAGCAGGATTAGCTTATCAATTCGGGAGACACAAAAGATAAAACAAGTTTTAATAATATAGAGTTTAAGTGTTTTATAAACGCCGTAGAGATTCTCCACGGCGTTTATTTTTATCTCCAAATCAATACTAAAAGTCCCGCCAAAACCAATATACCACCTGCAACTGTTTTGGCTGTCACTGGTTCTCGGAGGAGGGTAAATGATAGCAATAAAGTTATTACGATAGAACCTTTATCTATCAGAGCCACATCTGAAACGTTGCCAATTTTGATGGCTCGGTAATAAAAAATCCACGAAAGAGAGGTTGTAACACCTGACAAAGCTAAAAAACCGACGGTTTTCCAATTGAGTCCATCAAACTCTCGAATTTTATGCCATGCAAAAAAATTAAGGATTACCAAGCCAAAAACTACCGTTGTCCGAACGGCAAGTCCCAAATCAGCCGAAATATCTTTGAGACCGAACTTAGCTATCACAGAAGTTAGTCCTGCAAAAAACATTGAAAGAAGTGCTAAAATTATCCAGTTTTGCATAAAATTAAGGAGAAAGTTTGTGAAGATATACTACAAAATACGCTCAATTTATTTCAGATGCAAAAGACTATAAAAATTAGAAGAGAAGATAAAGCAATATATTTTAGAGGGACACTTTAAAATCGGCTGCCCCTCTAAAATTATACTCTTTCAATAATGACAGCATAGCCCATTCCTACGCCAATACACATAGAAATTAGTGCGTATTTTTTACTTTGTTTTTGCAGTTCAATACTTGCCGTTTGAATGATACGAGTACCTGACATTCCGAGGGGATGTCCCAAAGCAATAGCTCCTCCGTTTGGATTTACCCTTGGGTCGTTATCGTCAATTCCTAAGTTGCGAGTAACGGCTAAACACTGAGCGGCGAAGGCTTCGTTGAACTCAATAACATCCATATCATCAAGCGTCAAACCTGCTTTTTTAAGTGCTTTTTGAGATGCTCCCACAGGTCCAATTCCCATAATTCTTGGCTCTACTCCTACCACAGCTGATGAGACAATTCTTGCTTTTGGCGTTAAATTGTAGGTTTTAATAGCATTTTCAGAAGCTAAAAACATGGCTGCTGAACCGTCATTTAGACCTGCGGCATTTCCTGCGGTTACGCTTCCTCCTTCTTTTTTGAAAGCAGGTTTCAAAGTCGCTAATTTTTCGAGCGTTGAACTTGGTTTTACAAATTCATCTTTGTCAAAAATACTGATTTCACCTTTTTTCAAAGAAACTTCAACTCCAATAATTTCTTCGGCAAATCTTCCAGAAATTTGAGCTTGGGCGGCTTTTTGTTGTGAATTGTAAGCAAATAAATCTTGGGCTTCTCGGCTGATATTATACATTTCTACCAAGTTTTCGGCCGTCATTCCCATCGCATCTGTTCCGTACATTTTTTGCATCAGAGGGTTGATAAAACGCCAACCGAAGCTGGAATCAAACATTTGTGCATCGTTTCCGAAGGGCTTTGAGGTTTTAGAAATTACCCAAGGACTACGAGTCATGTGTTCCATACCACCCGCAATCATGATTTCGGCATCACCTACTTGAATACTACGAGACGCATCAACAACCGCCGACATTCCCGAAGCACAAAGACGATTGACCGTTTGGGCAGGAACTGTATGTGGCAAACCTGCCAATAATGTTGCCATACGAGCCACATTTCGGTTGTCTTCTCCTGCCTGATTATGATTGCCGAGAATGACTTCATCAATCATTTCCACGGGAATATTTGGGTTTCTTTTGATTAATTCTTTGATGGTCAATGCCGCTAAATCGTCAGCTCTGACGGTTGATAAACTTCCACCAAAACTACCAATGGGCGTTCTGATGGCATCTATGATATATGATTGATTCATTTGTTTTCTTAAATTAACTTCCCGAAAGTTTAAAACTTTCGGGAAGTTTGTCGACAATTGATTAAAACTAAAATATTCACTAAGTCAAGTTCTCAATAAAATCAGCACTTGTTTTTGCTCTTACATCTTCCAAAGTAGCATTTGGCATTAACTCAATTAAAGTTAATTTCCCTTCTGGATAAGCGAAAACGGCTAAATCGGTAATGATTAAATCTACAACTCCTGCCGCAGTTAATGGCAATACACAAGAAGGAACAATTTTAGCCGAACCGTCTGGATTGGTATGCGTCATGGTGATGATTAAACGCTTTGCTCCTTTGGCTAAATCCATTGCACCGCCAACGCCCAAAAGTGGTTTATTGGGTACTGCCCAATTGGCTAAATTAGCAGATTCGTCACATTCTAAACCACCCATAATGGCAACATCAATGTGTTTTCCACGAATCATAGCAAAAGAATCGGCACTATCAAAATAACTACTGCCTTTCAATGCCGTTACGGGAATTTTCCCTGCATTTACGGGATAATCCATCGCTCCACCCCCATCGGTTGGTACTGGGCCAACGCCTAACATTCCGTTTTCAGTGTGTAAAATCACGCCGTGTTCTTCGGTAATTAAATCAGCTACTAAGGTCGGAATGCCGATTCCTAAGTTTACGACATCTCCTTTTTGCAATTCTTGTAAAGCACGTTTTGCCATGTTCATCCTACTTTCATCTACTTTTTTAGAAGATGAAACCGAAGCCGAAGAACCTAAATCTTCAAGGGTGATTTTGGCTTCTACCAAATAATCTACAAAACAACCTTGGGTATGAATAAATTCGGGAGCAATTTCGCCAACTGGTACAATTTCTTCCACTTCGGCAATGACTAAATCTGCAGCGGTTGCCATTGCTTTATTAAAGTTATTTTCGGTCATTCGGTACTGTAAATTCCCTGCGGTATCGGCTCTCCAAGCACGAATAAAGGCTACATTTCCACGAATTCCTTTGATAAAAACTTGCTCTTCGCCATCAATAATTTTGGTTTCACGACCTTGGGCAATTAATGTACCTGCCGAAGTTGGCGTATAAAAACCACCAATACCCGCACCACCCGCACGAATGGCTTCGGCAAGTGTTCCTTGCGGTAAAAGTTCGTATTCCACTTCACCACTTTGAGCTGCTTTTACGGCATCGGGATTAGACGTAAAAAATGAACCAATCATTTTTTTGAGTTGTCCATTTCTTAGTAAACGACCACCGCCAAGTCCTGCTTCGCCCGTATTATTTCCAATGAATGTAAGATTCTTTGTGCCAATTTCAGCCAATGCGTGCATTAAGTGAACGGGATTTCCTGTCATTCCAAAACCGCCTTGTAGTAAGGTATCACCATCTTTTACCATTTTTGCGGCAGTTTCTAAATCAATAATTGGAACTTGTTTCATTTATATTCTGAGTTTGTTATTGAAGCTGTTTAAACTTTCTATTTCGGCTTAAAATTGTCTCTTTTTCAATCCTATTCTTCAAAATTCTTTCAACGTAGCTCTGCTATGCTTCAAGAATTTTAAAAAACAAGATTGGAAAATAACCTAATTTAAACTCAAAATAAAAAGTTTAAACAGCTTCATTATTCTAAATTCATAACCCTCCCAAGCATTTTTAGTGCTTGGGAGGGTTGATTTCATGCTTTATGTTACAGGTTACAAATCTGTGTTACTCAAAAGTTTCAAAAGGTAAGCCTACGTAGTTTTCGGCAATGGTGGTTGCATACGCTTTTGATAAACTGATATAGTCGAATTTTGCTTTTTGCAAGTGATTGGTAAACGACCCGTGTTCGTCTTGTTTATGAAATAATGTGGTCATAAAGTTTGAGAAATCTTGAGCTCTCCAAATTCTTTTCAAGGCAATGGTCGAATAATTATCTAAACCTTCCATCGAATTATTTTTGTAGAAATCCACTAATCCATCTACCAAATGTTTAACATCAGCAACGGCCAAATTTAAGCCTTTCCCTCCCGTTGGTGGAACAATATGTGCCGCATCTCCCGCTAAAAACAACCTTCCTGATTGCATATTATCAATGAAAAAACTTCTCATTGGGGTTATACTTTTTTCAAAAATTGGTCCTGAATTCAAAGTCCAGCCTTCTGTACCCAGACGAATTGAAAGTTCTTCCCAAATTCTTTCGTCAGTCCAATTATCCACGTGGTCATCGTTCTCTACTTGAATATACAAACGGCTTACTTTCTCCGAACGTAAACTATGCAAGGCAAAACCATTTCGGTGATAAGCATAAATTAGCTCTTCGGACGAAGGAGCAACATTTGCCAAAATACCCAACCAACTAAATGGATACGTTACCGAAAACTCATTGAAAGAATCTTTCGGCATAGTTTTACGACCAATACCATGAAAACCGTCGCAAGCAGCTACAAAATCACATTCTAAAACACCTTCTTCTCCTTGGTATTCAAAATGGATTTTGGGGTTATCACCGTCAAAACCTTCAATTTTTGTGGCTTCTGCTTCAAAATATAGTTTTCCTCCACCAGATAACCACGCTTCTGTCAAGTCTTTTACTACTTCTTGCTGACCGTAAATGGTAATATTTCTACCATTGGTTAATTCGCCAAAAGGGACACGAATTCTCTTTCCGTCAAAATTCAAATACACACCGTGATGCTCTTGCCCTTCTTTTACAAGTCTATCGGCAAGTCCTAATTCTTTATAAATATCTACGGTATTTTGTTCTAATAATCCTGCTCTTACCCGTGACTGTGAGTATTCACGGCTACGATTTTCCAGAATTACCGAATCAATTCCATGCTTTTTCAACCAATGTGCAAGCGTAAGCCCAGCAGGGCCAGCTCCGATAATACCAACTTGGGTTTTAATATGTTTCATTTTTTATTAGCGAAATGTTGTTGTAAGCGGTTAATGAAAAAATACTTTATACGATGCCATTTTCTTTAAAAACATCCATCGCCAAATGAAAGGCATCATTGGCAGCAGGTAAGCCACAATAAATGGCTGATTGCATGATTACTTCTTTGATTTCGGCAACGGTTACGCCGTTATTGAAGGCGGCTTTTACGTGCATTTTAAATTCATTTGGACGGTTCAAAGCAATGAGCATTGCCATCGTTATCAGGCTCTTTTCTCGCTTGGCTAATTCGGGACGAGTCCAGATTTCACCCCAAGCGTATTTGGTGATAAATTCCTGAAAATCAGCATTGAAATGATTTATATTTCCAATAGCTTTATCGACGTGAGCATTTCCCAAAACGGTACGTCTGACGTGCATTCCTTTTTCAAAAATGGTTTCTCCTGCAATAAATTCAATGATGGTTTTGGCAAATTCTTTGGGTAATTCGGTCGCTGATAAATGCCGAGCGTGAAGAATTCTGAGATGAGAATCTGGAATTTCATTGGCAATAAATTCAGCTTGTTCCACATTGGTTACGGGGTCTTCATCGCCCGTAATAACCAAAGTTTCAACGGATACTTTTTGTAATTCTGCTCTAAAATCCGCATCACGAATGGCGGCACAACAATTGCAATATCCTTCAACATTACTACGTAAAAACATGGCGTGCGTTTCGGCAACTCGTTGAGGATTTTTTACTCTAAAATCTTCGGTAAACCATCTCTCCATCGTGTCTTCCACAATGGCTTGCATTCCGTGTGCTTTTAGGGTTGTAATACGTCCGTTCCATCTTTCGTCGTTACCAATTTTTGCCCCTGTATTGCACACGATGAGTTTTTTGATACGATTTGGATAGTTTAAACCCAACCATTGACCAATTAATCCACCCATTGAAAGCCCACAAAAATAGGCTTCTGAAATGTTGAGTTGATCTAATAAATCAATCACATCTTGCCCCAAAAGAGCAATGGTATAAGGTTCGGGAGTTACTTCGCTACGTCCGTGTCCACGAGTGTCGTACTGTAAAACTCTGAAATAGGGAAGTAAATACGGGACAACTTCGTCCCACATCATCATTTCTGAACCCAATGAGTTAGAAAAAATCAACACTGGACTATTGGGTGTTCCTTGAATTTTATAGTTTGTTTGCATTGTGTTTCGGTCAGATTTAACTCTTCTAAGGGTTTAAAACCCTTAGAAGAGTTTGTTTCTTAATCTAATCTTTTCTCAAAATTCCATCAATTGAATTAACCCTCCTAAGGGTCTGAAACCCTTAGGAGGGATTTTAATCTAAACCTTGCCCAAAATCCCATCAATAATTTCCAAACTTAAACCAATGGAATTTTCGGGTTTGAAGAGTTCGTTTAATTCGTTTTCGGATAAATCAACGGATAATTCTATCAGTTTTTCTTTCAAATGTTTATGTTCTGAAACGGCTGATTTACAGGCATTTTCTACCAATTCATGTGCCGCTGATTTCCCAATTTTGGAAGCTAAAGCCAATGAAACATTTTCGGCATAAATCAAACCTTGCGTGATTTCGAGGTTTTCTAACATTCGGTTTTCATCTACTTCCAAACTCTCAATTAATTCAATGCCACGCTCTAATGTTCCTGCGGTAAGTTTCATAATTTCGGTTAAAACTTCCCATTCAGAATGCCAAAGTCCTGCCGAACGCTCATGCTCTTGTGCCATTCCCGAAAGCATCGTTGACACCAAATGCGGTACTCGATTTGCATTTGCCAAAATTGCTGTTGACGTAACTGGATTTCGTTTATGGGGCATTGTACTTGAACCACCTTTTCCTGCCGCTGCTCCTTCAAACACCTCTCCTACTTCGGTCTGCATTAATAGCGTAACGTCTTTGGCAATTTTGCCCAGACCTCCATTTAAAATTCCCAAAACAGAAGCAAATTCAGCTAAATTGTCCCTATTTGAATGCCAAGAATTTGCTGTTTCTACATCCAAAATCTCCGCAAAAAGAGCTTTTACTTTTGGGTTTATTTGCTGATTTTGACTACCAACTGCACCCGCTAATTGAATCACTAAAACTCGTTTTTTAGCCTCCTCAATCCTTACTTTTGAACGAACAATACTTTCTAACCACAAAGCCGTTTTCAAGCCAAAAGTGATTGGTTTGGCTTGTTGCAGAAGCGTTCTGCCAATCATAAATGTATTGCAGTGCTTATTGGTTAGCGTAATTAAATGGTGTTCTAAAAGTCCAATTCGCTCCTCTAACCAATCAATAAAATCTTTGATTTGTAAAACCGTTGCCGTGTCCACTACATCTTGACTGGTTGCTCCTAAATGGACATATTTTGCGGCTTCGGAGTCTTTCTGTTTAACGATTTCCGTCAATTGTTTTACCAATGGAATAGCAGCATTTCCACTCAATTTTATGTCCGTTTTGAGGCGTTCAAAATCAATAAAATCGGTATGGCAACATTGCCCAATTATTTCAGCGGCAGAAGTTGGAATTACTCCTTCTTTGGCTTGTGAAACCGCTAAAGTGGCTTCAAATTGTAGCATTTCAGCGACTACATTCTTATCAGAAAATAGTTCGTTGATTTCGCTTGAATAGAATATTTCGGAGTATAAACTCATATCTCAAAAAACACAGTTTCGTTTCCGCCCTGCATATAAATGTTGAACTCGTAAGTTGACCCATTTTTCTGAGCAATCAATGTTTTTCTTCTTTCTTTTTCAATAGAATTCAAAACTTCGTCTTTTTCATTCAGAATAACTTCATCCGAAAAGTAAATTCTTGTGTATGAATGAATTAGCTGTCCACGCATGAAAATAATGACCGTCAAATACGGAGCTTGTCCATTTACCGATTCGGGTTTGATGGTATGAAAAATGAATCTACTTTGTGGGTCAGTCCCCGTTCCGAATCTACCAAAAAGTTGATTTTCACCATCATTTTGCCAAATTTCAATCATGGCATCTGGAATGACATTATTCTCTCCATCAAAGACTTTTCCGACAATGGTGACTGCCTCTGGATGCTCCGTTGGATTTACCATTACGTTCTCAACTAAACTTTTAAAATTATAAAAATACTGCTCTGGCGTAAGGCTATAAGCAAAGTATGGGCCTACGGTTTGAGATGGAGTCTGTTTCATTTTTATTTATAAATTATGATGAGTCATCAACAAATATTTCGATTATCAAAAGTGGATATTAAAATTATTTTAGTCTTTATCCAAAAATCTAAATTTCCCCTATTTATCTCCTTACTTTTCTTGTCTTGATACAAGAAAAGTAACAAAAGAAAATCAAGAAATTCCGAAACTCGCCGAGCGTCGGTCGCTACGCTCAAACAGCGGAATTTCATTATCCCTAAAACAACCCTATTAGTTCTTAAATGATTGCAAAATCTCAATGGACTTATTATGAGGAAGTTCATCATTCATAACTCATCATTTATCATTCAACATTAAAGACTATTGTTTTTCAAATGGCGTTGCGTTGTTTCCTCTCAGCACAAAATCAAAGCGATAACCTAAAGCAAAATTGGGTTCGGTGATTGACAAGTCGAATTGAGAAATTAATAAATCACGTCCTTTGGGTGGTACGCCTAAGAAAATCGGGTCATATTGTAAAAGTGGGTCGCCTGGAAAATACATTTGTGTTACTAAACGATTGGTAATATTTGCCCCAAACAACGAAAAGTGAATGTGATTTGGTCGCCAAGCATTAGGGTGATTTCCCCAAGGATACGCCCCCGGCTTGATAGTATAAAATTTATAATTTCCTTCTGAATCCGTCATACAACGCCCTGCACCCAAGAAATTAGGGTCGAGCGGAGCATCGTGTTGGTCAACTTTATGCACATAACGCCCGCATGAATTGGCTTGCCAAATTTCGATTAAAGTATGTGGAATTGGACGACCGTTTTCGTTCATTACTTTGCCGTGAACGACAATTCTTTCGCCCAAAGGTTGACCATTTACGATTGAGTTTTTAGTCAAATCGTAGTCAAATTCTCCCAAATTAAAATCACCAAAAACAGGCCCAGAAAGTTCTGACAATGACTGCTTTAAAAGCACTAACGGTTTAGTTGGCGACCGTAAAATCGTCGATTTGTATTCGGGTTCTAAATACGGAGGATGTACTTCTCTATCAAAAAGATTATAAATTATATCGCTCATTGATTCAATAATTATTTGGTTTGAATTCTATGCAAATGTATGAGGTTGCAAAAGGTTCTTGTTGGATAAATTGAAATAAAAATTGCACAATTCAAACATTTAATCAATATTTGAATTGGAATAGTGCCAGAATTTGTATTATTGAAACATCCATGAATAATAACTTACTCAATTTTAAAGGTTTGTACGGCGATAATCAGTCATCGCCCCTACCCGAATTTATCCACCTCGAAGCATTGGAATTGAGAAGTAAAGTGTATGATTGGGAAATTACCGAACACCTCCACACCGATTTGATTCAGGTCTTTATATTCTCTTCGGGCGAAGGTTTATTGATTTCTGAAAACAAGAAAATTGCCTTGAATACGCCTTCTATTTTGATGATTCCTGCCAATACTTTACATGGGTTTGTGTTTCAGTCAAATATCTGTGGCGATGTACTTACTTTTTCAGAGTCTTTTCTTGAAAATATTTTCAAAAATTCACCTCACGTAACTTTAGGCTTGAATAATTTGAAGAATTTTTCTTTTGAAACTAACCCAAAAGGATTTGAAGAAATGCAGTATTTGAAGGGCAAAATTGAGGAAGAATTACAAACTGAAAATCTTGAAAAACAGATTTCATTACGGGCATTTTTCCAACTTTTTTTCGTGAATTTATACCGTTGGAGTTTACAACATGAAAACCAAATTTCAAAATCAGATAATAGAACAATTGGGTATTTTCAGGCTTTTCAAAAAAGCGTAAAACAGTCGCTTCATGAATCAAAATCCATTAATGATTACGCCCAAGAACTAAATATTACGGCTGTGCATCTCAATCGAATTTGTCAGTCTTTGGTACAAAAATCTGCTTTACAAATTGTGCATGAATATTTGGTAAATGAAGCTAAGAAATACCTATTAAACACTTCACATTCCATCGCTGAGATTTCTTATTTTCTTGATTTTAAAGACCCCGCCTATTTCACCCGACTTTTCAAAAAGCAAACGGGCTTATCGCCGAGTGAATTTCGGAATAGTAATAAGTGATTTGGGATTTACGAGTTTTTGATTTACGATTTACGAATCTCTCTGTACGTTTTGTAAGGTTGGTGATGCTATTTAAGTAGTAGTTGGAGATTGTCCTTCGGAACATATTTAATAGCGTCGGTGGCAATATTATTTTTCCACCAAATTTAAAAGCCCAAACCACTTATTAATAGTGGCTGGAAGTTTACGAAAGTTACTTGTATTATAATTTGTTGAACTGTCAATAGTCAAGTCGAATCTAAATATTATTTCGTTCAAAATCTCTTCTAAGCCCATGGTTTGTCCTTGGCATTCATTAAAAATATCATACCCAATATTTTCTTTTATCAAAGCCCAATTTGAGTTATTAAGTCTATAAAGTTGTTTAAAATCAATGTGATAAGTACCTACAATTTTATTCTCAAAAATCGTTGTGGTATCAAGATAGTCAACCATGTTATCACTATCCACACAATGAATTTCTGCACCACATTTACAAAATATAGTTCCAACTTGTCCATATCGCCCACCGTCAAGTTTGTATAAATTATCTAATTGCATTTTGCAGTTGCAACAGTAAAGTGGCGTAATGTGATTGTCAATTTGAATTTGCCATTGTTCTTCGCTAACGTTAATACTAATGGTTGCTTTTTCTTCTTGGTCAACTGTAAGAATTTCTGTTATCATAACGGTTTGTGATTATTTTCCTCAACGAACTCACTCGTAACTCAATCACGGCGATTCCATCGTCATCCGCACAATTTAACCACTTTCTCCCACTTATTAAAGCAAACACCGATACCAAATCCTTTCAAAATTCCTGTTTAAATCAAAACTACATTTATTAGCGGTCTGACTACCGTCTGACCGAGTCTGTATATTCGGTCAGACGGTAGTCAGACCGCTAATAAATTGTAACTTCATTAACAAAACAATGCAAATACTCTCAAAAGCCTGTTCCATTCAAAACTTAACGCAACTCCCAATTTCATAATAACTTTTACTTATCAAAAACCCAAGAAACAAATATTGGACTTTTATGGGATTAAACTTGAATTTTGTAAGACATTTTAATTCATCATTGAATTATGATTCTTGAAAATATTTGTTCGAGTACAATACAAAAAGAGAAAAGTAGCTTAAAACGGTTTAAAAGTAGTATTAGGACAGATTTCCATTCTGTAAGCAAACTTATTTGACAGGTCGGAATTCTGTTCCAATTATTTCAAAAAACCATAAAATCAGCTTTCCCAATCACATTTGTTTATTAAACAATGAGTCTTTTCTCTTCAAACTTTCAGAATCAACCAATCAAGACATTCTTAATTTTAAAATACTATGAAGCGAATTATTAAAGAAGGTATTGCTTTGTTTGAAGCAGAATCAAACGATACGAGAGTTAGAGAAACCGTAGAAAACCTTCTGAATGAAGTAAAAACTGGTGGCGATATAGCAGTGAGAGCCTTATCGGCAAGATTAGATAATTGGTCGCCCGAAAGTTTCAGACTTTCTCCAGAGCAAATTGAAGGTATCATTGCAAGTTTACCTGCACAGGTAATTGAAGACATCAAATTTGCCCAAACACAAATTAGAAATTTTGCCACGCACCAAAAAAATGCCTTGAAAGACATTGAAGTCGAAACACTTCCCGGTGTTTTCTTGGGACATAAAAATATCCCTGTCAATAGTGTAGGTTGCTATATTCCGGGGGGGCGTTATCCGATGGTTGCCTCTGCACACATGAGCGTACTTACGGCAAAAGTGGCGGGCGTTAAGCGTGTGGTAGCGTGTACTCCGCCTATCAAAGGAGAAATTCCTGCGGCTACGGTGGCAGCCATGTACTTAGCAGGTGCTGACGAAATTTATCTTTTGGGTGGCGTTCAAGCGATTGCTGCAATGGCTTTGGGTACAGAAACAATTGATTCAGTTGATATGATTGTTGGACCAGGAAATGCCTACGTTGCCGAAGCGAAAAGACAATTATTCGGTAAAATAGGCATTGATTTATTGGCAGGTCCAACCGAAACTTTAGTAATTGCCGACGAAACCAGTGATGCCGAAATCTGTGCAGCCGACTTACTCGGACAAGCTGAACATGGCCCAACTTCACCTGCAATCTTATTGACAAATTCTGAGAAATTGGCTTATGATACTATCAAAGAAGTTGAACGTCAGTTAACGGTTTTACCAACGGCTGATATTGCCAGTATCGCTTGGAGAGATTACGGACAGGTTATTTTGGTAGATACGATTGATGAATTAGTAGCCGAAGCCGACATAATTGCGAGCGAACACGTACAGGTAATGACCGCCGACCCACGTTATTTTTTAGAGAAAATGACCAATTTCGGAGCATTATTTCTCGGAAAATATACGAACGTAGCTTACGGAGACAAAGTAATTGGTACAAACCATACTTTACCTACTAAACACGGAGCAAAATACACGGGTGGTTTATGGGTAGGAAAATTCATGAAAACCTGTACTTATCAAGAAATCAGAACGCCAGAGGCAAGTGCCATGATTGGCGAATATTGTTCAAGACTTTGTGCCATCGAAAACTTTGCAGGGCATAAAGAACAAGCGGATATTAGAGTGAGAAGATATAAAACTATTTCGTAATTTTCGATTTAATCGAATAACGATTTACGAATAAAACCTTGGTATAAAAATACTCTTCAAAATCTTACATTATGGAAAAATCGTCATTAAAAAAAGTTGCCTTAGTAACTGGTGGAGCAGGTGAAATTGGGTCTGCTATTTGTCGGAGATTTGCGAAAAATGGTTTTGATGTTGTCATTACCTATAATGCTAATTCGCAAAAAGCAGAAACATTATTGAATGCTTTGCCAAAAGGGAATCATGCAATTTTTCATGCCCCAAATACGGATGCAGAAAAGGTAAATGCTTTGAAACATTTTGTGGCTGAAAAATACGGAAAATTAGACGTTTTGGTGAATAATGCAGGTATTACAACGCCCGTTGCCCATGAAGATTTGGACGCTTTGACAGACGAATGGATTGACAAAATTATGCAAACCAATTTCAGAGGGACGTTTGCGATGAACAGAGCGTTCAAGGATTTATTGATGAAATCGGACGCAGATACAGCTTTGATTGTCAATATTTCATCCATTGCGGGGATTTATGGAATTGGCTCAAATGTGGCTTATTGTGCTTCAAAAGCCGCTATTGATTCCATGACTCGTTCATTGGGGAGAGCTTTAGCTCCAAAAATCAGAGTGGTTTCGGTTTCTCCTGGATTTGTAGAAGGCGAATATACCAAGAATTTCGACCCTGCTTTTTTACAAAACCAAAAAGACCATACGCCACTCGGACGCTTTGCTTTGAGCGAAGACGTAGCCAATGCCGTTTTTGCAGTAGCGACCCAACTGACTTTTTCAACTGGAAATATCATTACGGTAGATGGCGGAAGACTTTTGAAGTAATAGTAGGACAGGTTTCCAACCTGTCAAATGGACTTTATTGACAGGTTGGAAACCTGTTATACTGAATAAATAATAGGTACTCCATTGACAGGTTAGAAATCTGTACTACTTATAAAATAACCAAAAACATTAACCTCCCACACGGGATTAAATATGAAAATAATTGACCTTTCTGTAACCATTTCAGAAGAAATTAAAGAGCCACTTCCAACCAAAATCGTCTATGAAGACCATAAAGAAGGAGCAAAAAAAATGGGTGGAAAATTGTTCGCAGGCATCGAAGGCGATGTTTTTGTTAACGGAAATGGCCCTGCTGGAGAATTTCTAACGGTAACAAGTCACTGCGGAACGCACGTAGATGCTCCTTACCATTATTACCCAACTTGCGAAGGAAAACCGTCGAGAACAATTGATGAAATGCCTTTGGATTGGTTTTTCCACGATGGCGTTGTGCTTGATTTTACCGACAAACCCGACGGCTATATGTTTGAGCCAGAAGATTTAATTGAAAAGTTAGCTGCCATTAATTACACGTTAAAACCATTTGATATTGTCTTGATTCGTTGCGATGCTGACAAAAGAATTCACGATGAAGATTTCGTAAAAATCCACGTGGGAGCATCAGCAAAGGCTACACACTGGTTGATTGACCAAGGCATAAAAGTGATGGGAACTGACGGTTGGGGTTGGGATATTCCCTTGCATATCCAAGCGGCAGATTACAAAGCCAATCCAAGAGATGGCGTAATTTGGCAAGCTCATTACGTCGGCATTGAAAAAGAATATTGTCAGATTGAGAAATTGGCAAATTTAGACCAATTACCTCCATTCGGCTTTAAAGTAGCTTGTTTTCCTGCAAAAATTAAAGCAGCAAGTGCAGGTTGGACAAGAGCCGTAGCAATTATTGAATAGTGATTTTTGAAGAAATAGTTTAATTTTATCAAATGAATTAAATATACTAAGTGAAAAGCGATTTGCGAGAAAGCGAATGAGTAAATTACTAAAAACCAACAGCTTATATGGTTTCTCTTTTACAAATCTCAATCGGTTAAGTATAGTATATTTCAAATAAAACTTATTTACTGCAATCATTAATTACTGACGAAGTAAATAATTTCCAAATCAAACATATACCCAATGACAAAACGCATTATTACTACCCTCATTTTATCGAGTTGCTTACAACCCATTTTTGCACAGAAAAAATGGACAGAAACAGCCAATGAAAGTTTTAATATCGTTAAAAACCAAGGAGGGCAGACCTTGGGATATTCGCCAAATTCTGGCATAAAACTATTAACTATCAATGGTTTAGCGTTCAAAGATTTAAACAAAAACGGTAAGTTAGATAAATTTGAGGACTGGCGTTTACCCATTGATGCACGTGCAAAAGATTTGGCTTCAAAACTCACTATTCAAGAAATTGCAGGTTTGATGCTTTATTCTTCGCATCAATCGCTGCCTGCTCGTGCGGGAGGATACTTTGCAGGAACTTACAATGGAAAACCTTTCAAAGCGGGCGAAACTGACCCTTCTGATTTGACCGACCAACAAAAACAATTTTTGAAAGATGATAACCTACGTCACGTTTTAGTAACAACGGTACAATCGCCAGAAGTAGCCGCAAAATGGAATAACAAATTGCAAGCCTTTTGCGAAAGCGTTGGAAACGGAATTCCTGCCAATAACAGCACCGACCCACGTCACGGAACAAAAGCGAAAGCAGAATACGATGCGGCTTCGGGTGGTGAAATTTCGATGTGGCCAAGTTCTTTGGGCATGGCAGCAACTTTTAAACCTGAATGGGTAGAAAAATTCGGACAAGTAGCTGCCGCAGAATACCGTGCTTTGGGTATTACCACGGCTCTTTCTCCACAAGTTGATATTGCCACAGAACCACGTTGGGGTCGTTTCAACGGTACTTTTGGCGAAAGTCCTGCTCTTTCGGCAGAAATGGCTCAGGCATATTGTAACGGTTTTCAAACTTCATTCGGAAAAAAAGAAATTGCTAACGGTTGGGGTTTAGGTAGTGTAAATGCGATGGTAAAACACTGGCCAGGTGGTGGTGCAGGCGAAGCAGGACGTGACGCACACTACGCAAACGGAAAATTTGCGGTATATCCAGGCAATAATTTTGATGCTCATTTGATTCCATTTATCAACGGAGCGTTCAAATTAAAAGGTAAAACAGGCATGGCTTCTGCCGTGATGCCTTATTACACCATTTCTTGGAATCAAGATAAAAAGAATGGCGAAAACGTAGCAAACAATTACAACAAGTACATTATTAACGACCTACTGAGAACAAAATACGGTTACGATGGCGTGGTTTGCACGGATTGGCTCGTTACTGGCGACCACAAAGCTATGGATGTTTTTGTTGACGGAAAATCATGGGGAGTTGAAAAGCTTTCATTGGCAGAACGTCACTATAAAGTATTAATGGCAGGGGTTGACCAATACGGTGGCAATAACGATGCTAAACCCGTCATTGAAGCCTATCAAATGGGCGTAAAAGAACACGGCGAAGCCAAAATGAGAGCGAGAATGGAACAATCTGCGGTGCGTTTGTTGCGTAATATTTTCAGAGTTGGTGTTTTTGAAAACCCTTATTTGAACATAGAAGAAACCAAAGCAACTGTTGGTAAACCTGAGTTTATGAAGGCAGGTTATGAGGCTCAATTACAGTCAATTGTAATGTTGAAAAATCAGAAATCAGCTTTACCAATTATCGCTAAAAAGACGGTTTATGTACCGAAAAGATTTGTCCCTGCAAGTCGTAATTTCTTAGGAATGGAATCTCCTGCTTCAACGGATTATCCTGTAAGCATTGACATCGTTAAGAAATATTACAACGTAACTGACAATGCTGACGAAGCTGATTTTGCGTTAGTATTTATTCAAAATCCATCGGCAACGATTGGTTACGACAAAGAAGATGTGAAAAATGGTGGAAACGGATACATTCCAATCAGTTTGCAATACGGAGATTATACCGCTACCGAAGCTCGTGAAACAAGTATAGCAGGCGGTGACCCAATGGAAAATTTCACGAACCGTTCTTACAAAAACAAAACGGCAAAAACATCCAACATTACTGACATGACTTTGGTTGCTGAAACCAAAGAGAAAATGAAAGGAAAGCCCGTTATTGTTTCGGTTAATACCACTAACCCAATGGTTTTCAGCGAAATCGAGAAAAATGCTTCTGCTATTTTATTGAGTTTTGGCGTTCAAGACCAAGCAATTTTAGAAACAGTTGCGGGGAAATCTGAACCAGCGGCACTTCTGCCAATGCAAATGCCTGCGGATATGATTACGGTAGAAAAACAAGCAGAAGACCTTCCTTACGATTTGAAATGTTACAAAGACAGCGAAGGAAATACTTATGATTTTGGTTTTGGAATGAACTGGAAAGGTATCATCAAAGACGAACGTAGCGTGAAATTTAAGAAATAGTTTACATTGACGATTTAGCACGCAGATACTGCGTCATCTGCGTGCCAAATCGTCAATCATTAACTTGCCAAACAATGAACAAAACTGAAAAAATACCTACGCTCAAACCTTCAGACATGACGAGTTTTCACTCGCATACCATTGATTGGCAACCAGTAATTTCTAACACCAAACACCAATATTTCCACGTCAATCGCTTGGAGAATTTTGTGGATAAAATGACATTCCCACTGCCTCCTCACCGCAAAACTATCTGTGATTTTTTGTACGTAAAAAAAGGTAATTCTAAAAGAAGTAAGGGACTGAGCAGTTACGAATTTGGTGAATCTTCGGTATTTTTTTTACCTGCTTATCAAATCACCCAACACGAAAAAATGAGTCACGATTGTGAAGGTTTTTTTTGTCATTTTGACGAAAAAATTTTCCAGTTTTTACCTAAGAATTATCTCCACGAAAACTACCTTTTCTTTCAGTTTCAGTCAAGCCCAATTATCAATATTTCGCCCGAAACTCAAAAACATATTGAGTCAATTTTAGAGCGTTTATTATTGATTTATGAAGACGACCAAGAGCTTAATAAAAACATCATTGCGTCCTATCTTTTGGTATTATTCGAGGAATTAAAAAAAGAAATTCCAAATCAGAATAAAAAAACAAAAAATGCCTTTTTTCAAGTAACAGAGCAATACAAAAACGCATTATCACAACATATCTATCAAAAACAAAGTATTACAGAATACGCTTATATTCTGAATATTTCTCCCAATTATCTCAACAAGTGTGTCAAGAATTGTACCGACAAAACAGCCCAAGATTTACTCAATGAAATGCTGATTTTGGAGGCAAAAACGCTCCTAAAATACTCTAATTTTCAGATTGCAGAAATTGCTGTAAATCTGTGTAATCAGACGCCAAGTAACTTCTCTCGATTCTTTAAAAGCCAAACAGGCATTTCACCCAAAGAATATGTCGAATTGTATTGATTTTGAATACAATTGGGTTATTTTTGATTCACAGCTTCGCTTAATAATAATGACTTTTGTAATGTTTTTTATTGAAATATCACAAAAAAATCATCCCATGAATACATTATTATTACTGAAAAAAAATTGGATTTGTTTATTACTAATCCTGTGCAGTCATATCATCTCTGCACAAACTAATAAGATTTCTGGAAAGGTCATAGACACCAAAGGAGAAGCCTTAGCGGGTGCTTCTGTAACTATCAAAGGAGCTAACAAAGGCTCTTTGACTGACAAAAATGGAGACTTCATCATTGCCAATGTCAGCAATGGCTCAGTGAAATTATCAATTTCATTCATTGGTTTTTCTACCAAAGAAGTGAGTTTAACTGTTCCTCAAACAACAGCTTTATCTGTTACGTTAAATGATGACCAAACATCTCTTGAAGAGATAATCGTGACGGGAGTTTTTGACAAAAGAACTACCCTCAACTCTTCCATTGCCATCACTTCAATTGGCATTGCTCAAATCGAAAAACAATCGCCTGTGAGTGCAGCAGATTTATTAAAAAATGTTCCTGGTATTTTTGTAAACTCGTCTTTGGGTGAAATCAGAAATACAGTTTATTCAAGGGGTGTTACAACAGGTAACAATGATGGTCGTTTTGGCTATGATTATGTTTCGATGCAAGAAGATGGTCTGCCTGTTACAAACACACTTTTTGCCAATTTCGGGCCTGACTTATTTTTACGTTCTGATGCAACCCTAAATAAATTAGAGGCTGTAAGAGGGGGAACAGCTTCTATCACAGGAGCAAATGCCCCTGGAGGTGTTTTTAACTATATCTCAAAAACGGGTGGAGATACATTTGAGGGGGAAGCAAGAGTAAAATTTGGGTTAGAAGGCAATGGGAGAAATCCATATACTCGTGCTGATTTGAATTTTGGTGGCCCACTGAATAAAGCAAAAACCATTACCTATAACATTGGTGGTTTTTATAGACAATCCGACGGAGCCCAATATCCTAATTATGCATCAAACTATGGTGGACAAGTGAAGGGAAATGTAGTTTATAAATACAAAACAGGCTCGTTGAAGTTTTTAGTAAAAGTTTTAAATGACCATAACCTTACAGCCGAAGGAATTCCAACATTAGGATATACTGATATGACACCCGCTGCTGGCTTTGATAATACATCTTCTGTATTACCTCCTGCCGTAAAGGTTACTGCTAATATTCCTAACTGGGGAAATACCACTTATGACCCATCTAATCTTTGGCATTCAAAAGACAATTCTTTCGGATTGAACTGGGAACAAGAATTAGGTAATGGTTGGAATTTCTCTAATAATGCTCGTTATTCAAACAAAAGTAATATTGCTTCTACTCCCCTAAGTACGGTTTCACCCATCGCAATGGACTATATCGTTACCTATTTTATCTTAGGTGCATTACATCCGCCTACCCAAATTATTCCAGGAACATATTCAGTAACACAAGGAGGTAAAGAAATCATGAAAATTGGCTCTTTTAGTGGTTTTGACTACCATGTATTGAGCAATACCGCACCAGGAAGTGACCTTGCCCCTAACTCATTGTTTTTCACTCCTTTGATTTATACAGGAAATAAAGTAAATGAGTTTATGGATCAATTCAATTTTACTAAAAAGACCCAAAATATGACCTTCAATATTGGCGGTTTCTTGAGTAGTTCTTCGTTAGAGCGTGTACAAGGTTCGTTTGGAGTTTCATTGAATACGATTCAAAATCATCCACAAACTGTTAATATCGCTGTTACTGACCCTACTGGTAAAACTTATCAAGTTACCAATCCCAATGGTATTGTAAACGTAGGTGCTGACCAAGGATTCTCTTATGCTTCTGCCAATCAATCGCAACAAGCATTATTTTTCGCCCACAACTGGAACATTAACGAGAAGTTAACTTTTGATTGGGGATTTAGATATGAGAACGTAAGAATAAACGGCACAAACAATCCTGCGACCCTTGCACCTGTACCAAACGGAGGTCTTGATGGAAACCCATTAACCTTGTACGATAATACCCAAAGTGTACTTGGTTCACCACTTTCTTACGACAAATCGTTGAGCTATGTATCCTATTCGGGAGCTTTGAATTATAAGTTTTCAAACAATACAGCCATGTATGTACGTTATTCTAATGGTAAAAAAGCACCAAGCTATAACCTTTATTTAGATGTAACTACACCATTTGCCCAAAGTTCGTTAAAACCAGAGGTACAAGTAATTGAGCAATATGAAATGGGATTAAAAACAAAGTCTGGCAATTTTTCTATGACTTTGACACCTTTTTATAGCTTATTATCGCACATCCCTAACACGGTTACATTTACCAATGCAACCGGGGCGTTATATAATCCTCCTGCATTCTATAATAACATTGAAACTTACGGTATTGAGGCTGAAAGCAATTATAAAATCTCGGATAACTTCAGTATTAGAGGTGTCCTTACTTTACAAGACTCAAAGGCTACTCAATACAATGCTTGGGTGCATAATCAAGATGGAACAGATACGCAAATCAGTAATTCAGGCAATAAAACTGCCAATGTGCCAAACATTATGGCAAACATCACACCTGAATATACTAATGGAAAATTCTATGCTAATTTGACATGGAACTACATGGGTAAACGCCAAGCAAACTTTGTAAATGCTTTCCAATTACCATCTTATAGTCAAATGAATATGGCCTTAGGTTTTAATGTTACCTCAAAAATAAAATTGAGCGGAAATATCAATAACTTATTCAATGATTATGGCGTAATGGGTTGGGTTGGACCAGGAACATTCCCTGATAACTTAAACTTAGAAGGCGTATCAAAACAAGCCGTTATAAGTAATCCAAATGCTTTTCACCAAACAATTGCCATTCCTGCAAGAGCATATTTCTTGACATTAAGCTATAAATTTTAAGAATAATTTATTGGTTATTGGTTTATTGGAAATTGGTTAATAACCAGTAACCAATAAACCAGTCAATCAGTAACCAATCCCCAGTAACCAATCATGAATTTCAGAGGTCAAATATTTTGGAAAAATGACGAAGGCTACGAAGAAGCTCGTTTTAGCAGGGTTTTTAATCATCGTCGTCCTAAAAGTGAGCGTTATCCCGAAGCCATTTTTATTCCTGAAAATGAAAATGATGTCGTGGAAGCAGTCAAATATGCCAACGAAAATAACTTAAAAATAGCCGTGCGAGCGGGTGGGCATTCTTGGGCGATTTGGAGTGTGCGTGAGTCAGGCATTTTGGTTGATATGCAAAAGTTTACCAATGTCGATTACGATGAAAAAACAGGTATTGCAAAGGTACAACCTGCCACTCGAAATCTCGAACTGCAACCAATTCTTGAAGCAAAAGGACGTTTTTTTGCAGGCGGACATTGCCCAACTGTTGCCGTCGGAGGTTTTTTATTGCAAGGCGGACAAGGGTGGCTTGCCCGAAGCAGAGGCTGGTCGGCTGAGCAAATTGTGGGGATTGATGTGGTTAAGGCAAATGGCGAACTGATTCATGCCAATAAAGACCAAAATGCCGATTTATACTGGGCGGCACGTGGAGCTGGGCCAGGCTTTTTTGGACTAATTACTTGTTTTCATTTGCAGACAAGTCCATCCAAAAAGTATATGATGGCAAGCACCATTTTGTTTCCAAATACTTTGGCTCAACCTCTTTTGAAATGGCTTCAAGAAATGCACGGAACTTTAGCTCCATCTATTGAATTGGTCGGTTTAGGACAAACTGTACCAACATTAGAAAACGTAGAAGGTACAGATATTCCTATTTTTATCATACATGCCTTAGCCTTTGTCGATTCGGAAGAAGAAGGAATTGAGGCATTAAAACCATTTGAATCGTTTGATTTGAAAGAAAAGGCTTATTTTACAAGAGAAAATTATCTAACCAATTTCGAGGAACAATTTGCCTTACAAATGGAAGCAAACCCCGAAGGGCATCGTTGGGCTGTGAGTAATGCTTGGCTGGAAGGTACGCCAGAAAAAGTTTCAGAAATTATTGCTCCGTCTTTCGCAAATTTGCCTAACAAGCAAGCATTTACATTGTGGTATAGCATGGCACCCTTACGCCCTTTGCCCGATATGGCGTTTTCGGTGCAGTCTGAAATTTATTATGCCACTTATGTAGTATGGAAAGATGAAGCCGATGACGCTCATAATAATAATTGGATTAAACAAACCATAAGCGATTTAGCCCCCATAACAAAAGGTCAATATTTGGGTGATTCTGATTTTCAAGTACATCAACGAAAATTTGTAAGTGATGAAAATTGGCAAAAATTGCAAGGAATTAGAGCCAAATACGACCATAAAGGTTTGTTTCATAATTATTTATGCAAATCAGAAGCTGATTTAAACAAAAATATATGATAACTTTCAAGCCACTTCATGTAGGAATAAGCGTTCGAGACATTGAAGAAACCATCGAATGGTATCGAAATATACTTGGTTTTGAACTGCTTTGGTGCAGAGATTTTGCAGAACTAAAATCGAAAATTGCTTTCGTGAAAAAAGGTGATTTTGAAATAGAACTTTTTGAACATCACGAAAGTATTCAGCTTCCAAAAGAAAGATTAATGCCAAAATCTGACATTCAAACACAAGGCACAAAACACGTCGCTTTTGGCGTAGATGATATTACGACGTTGTTTGAAGATTTCAAAAATAAAAATGTGGATATTGTTTTCGGCCCAATTGAAAGTCCACCCAAAGATGCCTTATTCGGTTTTATCCGTGACCCTTCGGGCGTACTGATTGAATTTATTGAGAAGAAATAACCAACCCTAAAACTACTTATGAAAAACACCTTATTCAAATACGAAAATGGACTTTTGGTCTTACTGAGCGTTACTTTTGGTTTAGTTTTCGTTGACAGATTTGCATTGGTTTATCTCAGTCCATTTATTGCCAAAGAACTCAACCTTAATAATACTCAGATTGGACTTTTAGTCTCTGCCTTAGGTATTACGTGGGCATTATCTGGCTATTTTAGCACAGCTTGGGCAGAAAAAAATAATAAGAAAAAAACAGTATTTATTATTTCTGTTATACTTTTTTCGGTTGCCTCAATCACTTCTGGTTTTGCCACAGGCTTTGTAATGTTGCTTTTAAGTCGTCTGTTAATGGGCTTTTTTGAAGGGCCAACTTTGCCATTGATTCAATCTTTCATTGCCAAAGAATCAAGCGAAAACCGTAAAGGACTGAACATGGGTATTTTACAAAGTTTTGGTTCTACTTTGTTTGGTTTTCTACTTGCACCTATACTTTTAGTGGCAATTGCCACCCAATATGGTTGGCGTTCTACATTCTTCTTTGCAGGTATTCCAGGGCTGATTATGGCATTTTTATGCTGGAAATTTATCAGACCAAGCACCGCATCAGTTAACACAACAAAAACAAACGACGAAAGCCTAAGTTTTACCCAATTATTACAATACAAAAATATGCGTATCGCAGTAATTATGTCTTGTTTGTTTATGACATGGCTAAACTCTTGCATGACCTTCATGCCAAAATATTTTACTGAAATACAAGGTTTTACGGAAGGAGAAATGGGAAAAACGATGGGTTTAATGGGCTTTGCTTCATTAATAGCGGGCGTATTTGTAGCAGGGCTTTCTGATAAGTTTGGTAGAAAACCCATTACCCAAATATTTGTTTTGATTGGTTTGATTTTTCCATTAGCCATTGTCTTTCTGAAAGGCTCAGGGCTACAAATTCCTGCCATGTTTATTGGCTATTTTATGTTTGGGGCTTTTCCAATTGTATTAGGTACAGTACCTTCTGAAACTGTGCCGAGTCAATCCGTTGGTAAAGCGATTGGACTTGTTGCAGGAGCTGGCGAGCTATTTGGCGGTGTTTTAATGCCATTTGTTTGTGGCGTTTTAGCCGATAATTTTGGCTTAGAAATGCCTTTTTATGTGTCAACAATAGCAGCACTTTTGGCATTGATTGTAAGTTTTTCATTAAGTGAAACCGCTCAGCATCGGCTGTCGGGGGAGTTTAAGGAGGCAGATGTTAAATAATTATTCGATTAAAATTCCCCCATCGGGGGTTAGGTGGCTATGGACAGATTAAAAAATAAAGTGGCAGTAGTAACAGGCATCGGAGCAGGAATTGGTCAAGGAATTGCCTTGATGTTTGCCCGTGAAGGAGCAAAGGTTTTCGGAAATGATATTAACGGAAAAGCTGCCGAAGCAACCATGCAACAAGCCAAAAACGAAGGTTTGGTAATGGAATATCTACAAGGAGATTTGACCGATGAGGCACAAGTAGAAACCTTGATGGCAAAAGCAAATGAAACTTTTGGCAAAATAGATATTTTGGTCAATGCCGCCGCCTTTTGCGATTTCAAGCCAATTGAAGAACTCGATTACGAAACGTCTTGGAAAAGAAGCATCAAAGGAGAGCTTGATATTGTGTTTTTGGCTTGTCAAAAAGCATGGCCATACCTCAAAATCAATGGTGGCTCTATCATCAATTTTTCATCGGCAAACCGCAGGCAGGTGCTGAAAGGCTCGCCAGCTTTGGTGCATTGTGCCACCAAAGGCGGAGTTTATTCGATGTCAATTCAAATGGCTTGCGAAGGTGGGCTATTTCAGATTCGAGTCAATACCATTTCACCAGGTTTGGTGCATACTGCGGCTACCAATCATTTGGTAGAAGACCTCGAAATTTTGCCTTTCTTGAAAGAAAAACACATGCTCGGCAGAATCGGAAAACCTGAAGATATTGCTTATGCCGCACTGTTTTTGGCATCAGATGAGTCAACTTGGGTAACTGGTGCCGACTTTCCGATTGACGGTGGAGCGAGTAAGTGGTAAAAACAAACGAAACAATAAAGTATAAAAAATACTCCATACATATTTTACTACCCCTTTTTGGTAGTGTCTTTACCATAATTCTAACCATTTCGTCTAAGTAAATTTTGACACATTGATTAGTTTTATAATTAAAGTCACTACTTTTCTTTTGGTCAATAAGTGGCAAAATATGTACCTATCAAATACAAACAACAATCATGAACAAAACACTCATTATCTTTAGCTTATTGATTTTCACAGTTTTATCTGCAAAATCTCAAAAAAAATCGCCCTTTCTTTGGGGTGTTGCCACTGCCGCTTATCAAGTAGAAGGAGCTTATCAAACTGATGGAAAAGGAGAATCTAAATGGGATTTTTTGACCAATAAAGTCGGAATAACACAATTTACAATTGGCGAAAAACAAACGGGAAATGTGTCTATCAATATGTACGACCGTACTCAATACCTCAAAGACATCCAATTAATGAAAGAATTGGGCGTAAATGCCTACCGTTTTTCATTGGATTGGAGCAGAATTATTCCCGACGGAACGGGTAACCCTAACGAAGTTGCCTTAAAACATTACGAGGTATTAATTGATGATTTATTAGCCGCAGGGATTGAACCTTTGGTGACTATTTATCACTTCGACTATCCTGCTGTGCTCCTACAAAAAGGCGGTTGGGGAAATCCAGAAATGGGCAATTGGTATTTTAATTACGCCAAATTGGTCATTGACCGCTACGGAAAAAAGGTAAAGAAATTTATTACTTTCAATGAACCGTACATTGAGTTTTTCTTGGTGGAAAATATGCTTAATTCAGACCCTAAGAAACCATTAAGTAAGGAGTTTTACATGAGCCAAATGCAAAAGGCTCATAGCCAATTAATGGCAAATGCGAAAGTGATAAAATATCATCACGATTTAAAACTGAATAGTCAAATCGGGATTGTTCTCAACGTAAATCCTGCTGGTCCTTGGGATGCTAAAAAGTCGGCTGATGTGGCAGCAGCGAAGTTTCAAGATGTGCTGATAAACGACCTTTTCTTAGACCCACTTTATAAAGGGCAATACCCTAAAATGGCTTTGGATTCTTTGGCCAAATATAATCCTACCTTCAAACCAAGTAAAGAAGACATGGCATTTATTGGCTCGCAAAAGCCTGATTTTTTGGGGATTAACTTTTACGCTCCTGCTATCGTGAAAGGCGAAGATTCAGCGATGTCATTAAAATGGCTTGACAATAATCCTGATGCCGATTCAGTAAAATCAAGCGTTGGGCCAGTAATGCCCGAATATCTTTATAAGATACTCATGCGTTTGAAAAATGAATACGGAAACCCCGATGTCATCATCACCGAAAATGGAGCGAGTTTTAAAGGAGAAGACGTAAAAATAAACAATAAAATCAATGACCCTTTGAGAACAGACTACATCAAACGCCATATTGATTGGGCATTAAAAGCCAAAAACGAAGGGGCAAATTTACACGGTTACGTAGTGTGGAGTGGATGGGATAATTTTGAATGGGTGTCGGGTTATACCAAGCGTTTGGGCTTAATTTATGTGGACTTCAAAACCCAAGAACGCACGCCAAAACAGAGTTATTACGACTACCAAAAACTCATACAAGAGCATAAGGGATTGTAGGATAAATGCTATAATTGTTTTGAATTTGAATAGATTTTAAGTCTTCGGGAATAAAATTTGTCAATTCTTGAAGAATTGACAAATCTCTGGAAATTAAAGAATCTAATCAGTAAAATCAAAAATAAATGATACGACATTCAGTAATTCTAAAACTTAAAAGCTCAATTAGTTCAGACGAAAAGCAAGCATTTTTTGATGCTGTCGCTAAACTTTCGACAATACCCGAGGTTCAAAAGTTTGAAGTATTGAAACAGACCAGTCCCAAAAACAAATTTGAGTACGGTATTTCGATGGAATTTGATAATCAAGAACAGTACGATATTTATTCAAATCATCCCATTCATGTTCATTTTATTCAAAACTTTTGGATAAATAACGTAGAAGATTTTTTGGAGATAGATTATGTAAAAATTAGCTAAAACAACGCTCTTAAAATGAAAATCAAACCTAAATACCTTGTCTGTGGGCTTTTGCTAAGTGCTACGTTTAGCCAAGCCCAAGACAAAACACAATTTCAAACGCCCCCCAATTCAGCAAAACCACGGGTTTGGTGGCATTGGATGAATGGCAATATTACCAAAGACGGTATTCAGAAAGATTTAGACTGGATGAGTCGAGTAGGTATTGGCGGTTTCCAAAACTTTGATGCCAATTTAATGACTCCCGTAATTGTACCCAAGAAGTTGGTTTTTATGCAACCCGATTGGAAGGATGCTTTCAAATTCACGACTGAATTGGCTGACAAAAAAGGGCTTGAAATGGCCATTGCGGGTTCACCGGGGTGGAGCGTAACGGGAGGTCCTTGGGTTGAACCAAAAGATGCTATGAAAAAATACGTTTTTACCGAAGCGTTGGTCGAAGGGGGAAAAAAACAGACGATACAATTACCTAAACTACCTGATGTCATTGGGAAATACAGCGATGTTGAAACACATGGAGGTGGTATTATGGGTGGTTATGTCGGAGAAAAACCTCATTTTTCATCAGATGCTCTTGTTATTGCTTATAAATTACCGAGCAACGAAAAACATTTAATGGATTTACAACCTAAAATGTCTAAAAGTGGTGGTGATTTTGACACCAAATTGATGCTCGACCACAATATCAACAAAACGTATTTTCTCCCTCCAATGGAAGTTGGGCAGGATATGTGGGTACAATATGAATTTGATACGCCCCAAACGTTTAAAGCGTTTGCATTGGGTATGGGAGAAGCTGGAGAATTGGCTGAGTTTAACGGAGGCCCTACCAATCGTAGTCTAAAAGTGAGTGATGATGGTGTGATTTTTAAAACAGTTGCCAACGTTTCTAATAGTACATTACCTTTTATCACTACTCAAATTCCTGCGACAACTGCAAAATATTGGCGTATTTGTTTTGAAACCCTCAAAGGAGAATTAAATCCTATCATGGCAATGATGGGCATGAAAGACATTCCAAAGCCTTCGGGAACTAATATTTCGGAATTTGTACTTTTCAACACTGCTCGTGTCAATCAAGCTGAAGATAAAGCGGGTTTTTCAGCGTGGAAGGAAGAATATAAATCGGGCGTTCCAACAGAAAACATTGAGGTAATTCCAACAACTGACGTTATAGATTTAACAGGAAAAATGCAACCTGATGGTACGCTTGAGTGGGATGCCCCTGCGGGAAACTGGATGGTTGTTCGTTTGGGATATTCGCTTACGGGTCGTCAAAATCACCCTGCATCGCCAGAAGCAACGGGGTTGGAAGTGGATAAATTAGACAAAGAAGCCGTTAGAAAATACATCAATACGTACCTCGATATGTACAAAGATGCAACGGGCGGATTGATGGGTGCAAAGGGACTTCAATACATGGTTTTGGATAGCTACGAAGCTGGACACATGAACTGGACGAAAGATTTTCCGCAAGAATTTCAGAAAAGACGTGGCTATGACCTTACCAAATGGATTCCTGTGTTAACGGGTAGAGTGGTAAATGATTTAGAATCAAGTGAAAAGTTCTTATGGGATTTTCGTAAGACGATTGGCGAAATGATTTCCGAAAATCATTATGACGTGATTGGCGAAGAGTTGCACAAACGTGGCATGAAACGCTATACAGAATCGCACGAAAATGGACGTATTTTTTTAGCGGATGGTATGGACGTAAAACGCAATTCGGATATTCCAATGTCTGCTATGTGGACTCCAGGAAGTTTAGCAGGAGGAGATTCGGAAGAAGCTCGCAGCGAAGGCGACATCAGAGAGGCAGCTTCGGTTGCCAATATCTACGGTCAAAATATTGTGGCGGCTGAATCAATGACTTCTATTCAAAATGCGTTTAGTTGGCATCCCGAGAAATTAAAACGCACTGCGGATATGGAAATGGCTTCGGGTTTAAACCGTTTTGTGATTCATACTTCTGTACATCAACCATTAGAAAAAGGTCCTGGGTTTTCACTTGGGCCATTCGGGCAGTATTTTACCCGTCTCGAAACGTGGGCAGAAGCAGGCGGAAAGGCTTGGATGGAATATTTAGGACGTAGTTCATATATGCTCCAACAAGGTAAAAACGTAGCTGATATTCTTTATTATTATGGTGAAAATACGAACGTGACGTTGGTTTGTAAGGATAAATTGCCAAATATTCCTGCGGGTTTTGAGTTTGACTTTGTCAATTCATCGGCTTTGTTAAACGTCATTCAAGCAAAAAATGGCAAATTAGTTGCCAATAGTGGGAATAGCTATAACCTGTTGATGTTAGACGAATCCGCAAAGTTTATGACGTTACCCGTTTTGAAAAAAATCAAAACGTTGGTAGATGCAGGCATAAAAGTAGTAGGAACAAAACCAGAAAAATCGCCAAGTTTATCTGATAATGATGCTGAATTTCAGAAACTTGCCAATGAAATTTGGGAAAAAATAGAAATGTTACCTACAACGTCTCTACAACCCGATGTAATTATTGCAAACACCAAAAACAAAATTCTGTTCCGTCACCGTCAAACAGCCGAACAAGAAATCTATTGGTTAGATAATCGAAGTGCAGATGAAACAAGTGCTGAAGTGAGTTTCAGAATTTCGGGAAAAATACCCGAATTATGGAATGCACAAACGGGAAAAGCAGAAAAAGTTTCTTATAAAATTGAAGGCGGCAGAACTATTATACCATTGAAATTTGAATCGTGGGATGCTTTTTTTGTGGTTTTTAAAGATAAAACAACGGCTAATAGTTTTACCAAATCTAAAACTACAGAATCGGTATTTACTACCATTTCTACACCGTGGAAACTGGCGATTGCTGATAAGAACTTGTCGATAGATAAATTAACCTCATGGTCAGAAAATGCAGATACCAACATCAAATACTTTTCAGGAACAGCAGTATATACAAATTCGTTTAATATAAATACCCTAATAGAAGGAGCATGGATGGTTGATTTAGGCGATGTTAAAAATATTGCAGAAGTTATCGTAAATGGTAAGAATGTGGGAACTGCTTGGAAAAAACCTTTCCGATTAGATATTCATGATGCAATTAAAACTGGTAAAAATACGATTGAAATAAAAGTGACCAACCTTTGGGTAAACCGATTAATTGGCGATGCTCAGCCTGATGTAAAAGCCAAAAGTACATTTACCACTATGCCGTTTTATCAAGCAAACGCTCAATTATTGCCTTCTGGAATGATAAGTGATGTAAAAATTATTGTTATCAAGTAAAATTTACGGAAATATGTACTTAATGTCGCAAGTGTCAGTTAGGTTTAACCTCATTTGTGCAACACTGAGTACATATTTCCGAATAAATAAGATTGTAATCAAGTTGCCATTATTATTGGAGCTTTTTAAAAACCTCCGATGGTTGAATAAACGTAATTTTTAATACGTTTTGATTTTGATAAATCCAATTTTTAAACCTGCTGCTTCCGCTCTGATTGTAATATATCCTACTTGTCCAGTTGGTTGAACAATCACCAAGCCTTTGCCTTGAAATACCGTTTTCTCTGGTTTTTGAAAACTCGACATATCTCTTGGATTACCATTTCCTACACCAAGGATTTTTCCGTTGCCTTCAATGTTGAATTTTACTAAAACATCATCTACAGAGGGTACAACATTGGCAAACTCATCCACAATTTCTACATTGACGTAGGCAAGGTCATTTTTACTGGCATTTATCGTAGCTCTGTCTGCTTTTAAGCGAATAGCAACGGGTTTCCCTACCGTGGTAATTGTTTCGGAAGCAATTTCTTTATCTCCTTCAAAACAACGAGCAACTAATTTCCCTGCGACATAAGGCACGGTAAAAATGGCAGTTATTGAGCCTTTTTCAAGCGTTTTCTCTGCAATGAATTTTCCATTTAATTCAAGTTTTACGCTTGAACTTCTCGTAAAAACTCTTACTTGCAAAGAATCATTTTCACATCCCGTCCAAGTCCAACTTTTTAATTCATCGGGAAAACCATAAAAACCCGTCTGTTCTTTGTATCCCGCTGGAATGGGACGATGAACCAACATTTCTATTTTACTTCTTTGCCAAACGACATCCAAATAATAAGAAGCAGATTTTTTATTTCCAATCAAATCTAATTCGCCCGTGTAGGAATTAAAAATGGGCCATTGTGGTGACATAAATGTTTCGACAAAATCCCCTCCAATCATTCCTCCTGCTTGTTTCTTAGTATTATCCTTAAGTCTTGCCAAACCAATTCCCGCTTCTCCCAAGTAATCAATCGCCGCCCAACTAAACATTCCGATAACATAAGGATTCTTTTCAACGGCATTCCAATTTTCTAATGCTTTTGGCGGAAAATATTCGGTAGCCACCATCACTCTTTTGGGAAATTTTTTATGGTCACCTTCATAATATTGCGAAGCATAGTTATATCCTGCCACATCAAGAACTTCAAAAGAAGGAGCAGTTGTGTCCCACTTTTTTCTTTTTAGCAACGGAACATGGAACGGAATGGCGGCGGTTACAGCTCTTGTTGTATCTAACTTACGTACAAAATCGGATAATTTTTTTGAGGTTTCATACCCCAAACTATCTACAACTTCGGGAAGTTCATTACCAATACTCCACATAATTATCGAGGGATGATTAAAGTCTTTTTGAATCATTGAAGTCAAATCTTGTTGCCACCAATCCTTGAAATAATCGGCATAATCGTCGGGTGTTTTATTGATATTCCACATATCAAAAGACTCATTCATTACCAAGATTCCCAACTTATCGCAAGCATTTAAAAGTTCGGCAGAATACGGATTATGAGCAAAACGAACCGCATTATAGCCATTCTTTTTCATTAATTCTATTTTGCGTTCTTCCGCTCTATCAATCGCCATTGCTCCTAATGGTCCATTATCATGATGAATACAACCGCCTTTAAGTTTTACGTTTTTACCGTTCAGCAAAAAGCCATTTTCAGCATCGAAATGAATACTTCTCACCCCAAAATTTTGAGAATATTCATCAATCGTTTTGCCATTTTGTTTCAAAATTATTTTGGCTTTATACAAATATGGATTTTCAATATCCCATAGTTTTGGATTTTTCAAGCTAATCGTTTGTTCGACTTTATTTTCATTAGAAATTTGCTTAATATTTGTTGCAACTAATTTATTTTCAGCCGAATACAGTTCAGTTGTAAGAGATACTCCAGATATTACATTATCTATTTTTGTGGCAATATGAATTTCCGCCGTTTGCTCCGAAACCTTGTTTGTAACAATCTGAACGCCCCAATTTTCAATATGTAATGGACTAATAACACTCAGCCAAACATGACGATAAATCCCTGAACCTGAGTACCAACGAGAATTATCTCTTTCGTTTTTGACTTGAACTGCAATCACATTTTCTTTGCCCGAAGCATTTAAAAAAGTCGTCAAATCATACACAAAAGCCGTATAGCCATTCGGATGATTTCCTAAATGATGCCCATTTACCCAAACATCAGCATTCATATAAACGCCATCAAATTGGACATAAACCTTTTTGCCCACCGAAGATTTATCTAAAACAAAATGTTTTCTATACCAAGCCGTTCCTCCCACAGAAAAAGCGGTTGCATTTTTACCAATGGCATTTTTGTAGAATGGACCGATTGTGCTATCGTTTGGCGTTTCTGTCAAATCTTCAATACTCCAATCGTGCGGAATGTCTAATTTTCGCCAGTCAGAATCGTTGAAATTGACTTCTTTTGCTTCAATTTTACTGCCTTTTTTAAATTTCCAATTGGTATCAAATGATTGATTTCTCCCTGCTTTTATTTGCGAAAAAGAGGATTGAGAAAATAGCAAATAGCTGATTATGAATAAAATAGACTGCTTCATTTTTATTATTTTTTACAAGAAAACATTCATTAATGCTATTAAAAAAAGGCGGATTTGATTATCCGCCTTTATAAGAAAAAGTAATTATTTTACTCTTTTCGCCTTTGCATCAAACATTCCCATCAATTGCCCTTTCAAGTTGTCGTCATCTTCTTTTTTTAAAGGCAAGGTTAAATCATATCCAGAAGCTGAAAAAGAAATTTCGATTTCACCATCTTTCTCATCAATAGATGTAATCGGAATAGCAGGTTTTGTAGTGTCTGTTGGGTCTTTTAATTCTCCCGTTAATTTTCCGTCTTTGCGTACAAATTCCGTAACCATTTTACTATCTCCATTGGGTGTTCCATAAATGGTAATTTCCCATTTCCCTACAAAAAAATCTGCTTTTGAAGCTGGTGTTGTGATTTGTGAAAAACTATTGATTGCTATTCCGAAGAATAATGCGATAAAAAGAATGCTTGCTTTTTTCATTGTTTTTGTTGCGTTTCGTTACTGGGTGGCACTCCGCCACTATTTTAGTTTTAAAAATATTCTCAAGTTGAAAATTTCAAGTCAAAGTTATAAATATTTTTTTATTGTCTAAAATAATAGACAATAAAATTTAGTTTTATTATATCTTTGATTATTAACATATTATGAATGGTTTCTTTTAAGGATGAAACTTATCTTTGCAAAACCATTTACAAACTTTAAATAGATGCATTTATTCAATAACAAATCTTATATTCCCCAACTTGCGATTGACTGCGTGATATTTGGCTACCAAGAAAAGGAGCTTAAAGTGCTGATTTCCAAGTTGAATTTTAAAGGAGATATTTATTCTTTACCAAGTGGATTTATTCTTCAAACAGAAGGTATTGATGAAGCAGCACATCGAATTTTAAAAGAACGAACAGGTATTTCAAATATCTTTTTAGAGCATTATAAAAATTTTGGTCAAGCCGATAGAACAAACAAGGCAATTCTTGAAAATATTATTGATAAAAATAAAGAGTATTTTGTTGGTGACTTAATGCTTTCAGATGCTGATTTTGAGTGGATTACTGGCAGGTTTGTCTCTCTTGGCTATTACGCACTGGTGGACATTAATAAGGTAACACCTACCAAAACTGAATTGGATGAGTCGATGGAATGGTACAATATCCACGAGATACCAATCATGATGATGGATCACAACGGAATGATTGAAAAAGCACTTGAATCTTTGCGATTAAATCTTGACACTAATATAATTGTACTGAATCTGCTTCCTGAAACATTTACTATGAAAGAGGTTCAAGATTTATACGAAACGATTTTTGAGAAAGAATATGCTCGAAACAATTTTCAGAAGAAAATTCTGGAATTGAATGTTTTAGAGCGATTGGAGAAGAAATTTACGGGTGCTTCCAACAAAGCACCATATTTATATCGGTTCAAGAAATAAACTTTAAGGTGCTAATATGAAATGATAATTTCAGACTTCAGTACAGACGTAGTAAGCAACGGTTCAGCAACCTGACGTAAAAACAAAAACAACATTTACCACCATGCCGTTTTATCAAGCAAACGCTCAATTATTGCCTTCTGGAATGATAGGAACCGTTAAAATATTAACCCAGAAATAGATTTTTGAAAAGACAAGATTGTACAGGACGGTATAAATATAAACATTTTGCAATTTTATCTAAGAAACCTCATAGATTCTAAAATCTATGAGGTTTTCTCTATTTATTTGTCCAATATTATTACTCAACCATTTCCCCCTAATCTAATGTTCAAAAGAAATTTTCTTTCTTTGCTCTTCATCATTTCCTTCGTCGGAAATATTTTTGCCAATGTTTCCATTGAAAATCTAAAAGTTGATTCTCAAGAAAAACCTTTGGGAATTGACATCACAAATCCGCATTTTTCTTGGCAAATGAAGGCTTTAGACAATAAAAAAGGCTATTTTCAGAAAGCTTATCAAATTGTTGTTTCAGATGCCAAAAATCAAATTGTGTGGGACTCTAAAAAGGTCAATTCGGATATTTCTCACGGAATTGAATATGTAGGAAATCCACTAAAAGCCACCACTCATTACACTTGGAAAGTGACCGTTTGGGACAATTCAAACAAAATGTCCAACAACAGTTCTTGGTTTGAAACAGGCTTGATGAATCCTTCAATTTCGGCGTGGTCGGGGGCTACTTGGATTGGTGGAGGCGATGAAGATTTGGTGCTATATTCTCATTATTTGTCAGTTTATAAATTTCAATACGGCATTCAAATTGACCAAATTACAAATTCTACCAAAGCCGCTTTTCTTTTTGGTGGAAATGATGCCCGTTTGATGGATAAATCCCTGAATTTAATGGGCGTAAACAATGGTCAAAATCAAAGTTATATCGCTTTTGAATTAGATATTTTCAACGTTTCAGAATCGGCAGACGGTTTAGCTAAATTGAATATTTATCGAGTTGGTTACGATAAAAATGATACAAAAGACCAACCCATCAAAATTTTAGATATTCCGCAAACACTTATCAATCAAGCTAATAAATACGAGAAACATCAAATTTTAGCAGAATGTAATTTTGGATTATTTGAGATTTTCGTCGATGGGAGTAAATTAAAAGACAAAGTAGAAGGCAACCCTTCGCCATTTGCGCCAAAAGGTTTTAATCTAAATCCAGTGGGCAGTGGAAATAATTTCATCAGCTTCCCAATGTTGGCGGATATTGGCTTCCAAACTAATACAAACCAAGTAGCTTATTTTTCAGATGTACAAATCAGAAATTTCCGTTCACCGTCAAATACTTTATTCACGGAAAAACTTGCTGGAAAATATGATGGCATTTTTAAAGGTAATTTAACCGTTGAAAACAACAGTTACAAAGTAAATGGCGGAACGTTGATTTTGGCAAATCCAAGTAAAAATGCTGCTCCAATGCTCCGTAGCACCTTTTCTACGCAAAATAAAACCATCAAAAACGCTCGATTGTACGTAACCGCAAGAGGAATTTATGAAATGTATTTGAATGGAAACCGAGTAAGTAACGACTATTTCAACCCAGGTTTGACCCAGTACAATAAAAATCTTATGTATCAAACTTACAATATTACGAGTGCGTTGAAACCAAACGAAAAGAATACGATTGGAGCGTGGTTGAGCGAAGGTTGGTGGAGTGGAAACATTACATACAGCGGTGAAAGTTGGAATTATTTTGGAGATAGACAATCTCTTTTGAGCAAATTAGTCATTACTTATTCCGATGATTCTGAGCAGATAATCACCTCAAATCCAAAGGATTGGCAGTTTTTCAACGATGGCCCAATTCGTTACGGAAGTTATTTTCAAGGTGAAGTTTATGATGCTAATAAAGAGGAATTAATTAAAGATTGGGCAAAAGCAAATTATGATACAAAATTATGGAAATCTGCCCTTGAAGTTCCTTTAGAAGGCACAACATATCAAGGAACTTCAACCGATTTCTTTGGTCGTAAATCAATTTTTGATTATAAAGATTTTAAAATCGTTGGACAAATGGGCAACAATCCGACCATTGTAAAAACGATGATTGCCCAAAAAGTAGAAGAAGTTCGCCCGAAGGTTTTTGTCTATGACATGGCTCAAAATATGGTAGGATTTCCGCAAATTCAGATTAGAAATGGCAAAAAAGGGCAAGTTATCACGATGCGTTATGCCGAAGTAAAATATCCAGATTTGAAAGAATACGGCGAAAACGTAGGCATGGTCATGATGGAAAATATCAGAGCTGCCCTCACCCAAGACCAATATATTTTGAAAGGTGGCGACGAAATTATTCAACCAAGATTTACTTTTCATGGCTATCGTTACCTTGAAATTACGGGTATCGACCAAGCTATTCCAATGGCTGACGTGAAAGGTTTAGTCATCAGCTCAGTTTTGGATTTATCTTCGAATTACGAAACTTCAAACGACTTAGTGAACAAACTTTGGAAGAACATTACGTGGTCGTTACGCAGTAATTTCTTGTCAATTCCAACTGATACGCCTGCCCGCAACGAACGCATGGGCTGGAGTGGTGACATTTCGGTATTCTCGAAAAGTGCCACCTATTTGACCGATGCTAATTTATTTTTGAGAAGACACCTTTTGGGCATGAGAGACGTACAGGCGGAAAGCGGAAGATTTACCGACGTTGCTCCGATGGGTGGCGGTTTTGGTGGAACACTTTGGGGAAGTGCTGGAATTGTAGTGGCTTGGGAAACCTACCAACAATACGGCGATGTGCAATTATTGAAAGAACATTACGATGCCATGAAACGCTACATTGCTTTTTTAGAAACTAAAGTTGAGAAAACAACAGGTATTTTAAACGAAGGCCCTTTGGGCGATTGGTTGAGTCCAGAAGGCAACAAAAATGACAATACAGAGTTTTGGATGGCTTATTTTGCTTATGATTTAGACGTAATGAGTAAAGTTGCAAACACTCTAAACAAACCCGAAGATGCAAAATTATTTGCCACTCGTCGTGAAGAAATCAAGAAGGCTTTTAACGAAATATACGTTGACAAAACGACTCATAAAACCGTGAAATCTGGCGTAAAAACGGGTTTTATGGCTGCTCCAAATGAAGCTGACACTCGTGGAAAATCTGATAAAGGCACATTGGTTGACACACAAGCGTCTTACGCAATTCCTTTAGATTTGGGAGTTTTCAATGATGAAAATAAACCTTTTGCCATTCAATATTTGAACGAAGCCATTCAACGTAAAAACAAAGATGATTTAGGCGTAGAACGTCCAGAGTATTCATTAATGACAGGTTTTATTGGAACGGCTTCTATTTCAGAAGCCCTTTCTGAAAATGGAAATAGTGCCGTAGCGTATCGACTTTTACAACAAAAAACGTATCCTTCGTGGTTGTATTCGGTAGTAAATGGAGCAACTTCTATTTGGGAAAGACTCAATTCTTATACCGTAGAAAATGGTTTTGGTGGCAATAATTCGATGAATTCATTTAACCATTATTCTTTCGGAGCTGTTTCGGCTTGGATGTATAATTATTCGTTAGGAATTCAGAGAAGTCCAGAAAAAGCGGCTTTCAAACAAATTATTTTAAAACCAACGCCTGACCCTGACAAAGTGATGACTTTTGCAAAGGGCTATTACGATTCTGTTTACGGAAAAATTAACAGCGAATGGCGTTACGAAGGTAAAAAATTGATTTATAAAACAACCGTTCCTGCCAACACCTCCGCAATACTTTATTTACCTGCAAAAGCCATCAAGCAAGTGAAAGAAAGTGGAAAAGTGTTGAGTCAAGGCAACGGAATCAGTAATATTTCGCTTGAAAATGACAAAGTAAAAATGACTTTGGTTTCGGGGAGTTATGTTTTTGAAATACAGGAGTAATACCGATTTTTTAGCTCGCATCTTGCCCATAATGAGCAAGATGCGAGCAACTATTTTACGGAAGTCGTCCTTTAGAAGGACGACTTCCGTTTATTTTAGGATAACAAAGGACTGTTTTTTCTTTAAACTTCATTAATTTACAAAGCTGACCAAAATCCATTTACCATTTCAAAAAATGAAGTCTAAAATCATCCTCTTAATACTTGGCGTTTCCTTTTTAGGCGTATTCTCCGCTTGGAAAACACTTAACAAAACCCTAACCGAAGACGTAGATTGGGCAGAATATTTGGGCGGTGCCGACCGAAGCCATTATTCTACTTTGACCCAAATCAACAAAGAAAACGTTGCCAAACTTCAAATTGCTTGGGCATATTCCACGCCAGATTCTGGGCAAATACAAGTTAATCCACTGATTATCAAAGGCATTTTATACGGCGTAACTTCTTCCGTACAAGCATTTGCTTTAGATGCAGCAACGGGTAAAGAAATCTGGCGTTTTGGCGACCCACTCAAAAACTGGGCGAGTACCAGTCGGGGTGTAACCTATTGGAAGGGAAAAATAAACGGGGTAGAATCCGAAAGAATTTTATACACTGTTGGACCAAACCTTTGGGCTTTAGATGCTAAAACGGGTAAGCCAATTGAGTCATTTGGCGATGGAGGAAAAATGGATTTGCATACAGGTCTGCCAGCAATTGCCAAAGATAAATTCATCATTTCAAATACACCGGGAACACTTTTTGAAGATGTTATCATTATGCCTTTACGTCTTTCGGAAGGTGCGGACGCTGCCCCTGGAGATATTCGTGCGTTTGACGTGAAGACAGGAAAGTTAGCGTGGACTTTCCACACTATCCCCTACCCTAACGAATTTGGCTACGAGACTTTCCCGAAAAATGCCTACAAAAACATCAATACAGGAGCTGCAAATAACTGGGCGGGCATGGCTATCGACCGTAAAAGAGGCATTGTTTATGTTCCAACGGGTTCGGCGGGTTACGATTTTTATGGTTCAAATCGCAAGGGGAAAAACCTGTTTGCGAACTGTCTTTTAGCATTGGATGCCCGCACAGGTAAACGCCTTTGGCATTTTCAAACAACGCATCACGACCTTTGGGACAAAGATTTACCTGCTCCGCCAAACTTAATTACGATTAAGCAAAAGGGAAAATCAATTGATGCCGTTGCCCAAGTGACCAAACAAGGCTTAGTTTTCGTCTTCGACCGTGTTACAGGAAAACCGCTTTTCCCTATCAAAGAAACACCAGTTCCAACCAATGCTTTGGCAGGTGAACATCCTTGGTTGACCCAACCAATGCCAACAAAACCAACACCATTTGCTCGTCAGTCTTATACTTTGAACGAAACACAAATTAGTCCTTACGCTGAAAATAAAGAAGAATTAATCAAGAATTTAAAAACTTACAAAACCAAATTATACGCCCCACCAAGCAAAGAAGGAACGGTTATTTTCCCGGGATTTGATGGTGGTGCAGAATGGGGCGGTGCGGCTGCTGACCCACAAGACGGCATTTTGTACGTTAATAGCAACGAAATGGCATGGATTCAGAAAATGGTTGAAAACCCAAAACAATCAGATTTGAACAGCATGACAGCGGGGGAAAAAGTATATTCAAATAATTGCATCGCTTGTCACGGAACAGATAGAAAAGGGAACGCAAAAAGTGGTTATCCTTCTTTAGTTGACCTCGGTACACGAAAAGATAAAGCTTACGTTTCTCAAATTATTTCGGGTGGAAAAGGGATGATGCCGGGGTACAGTGCCATGTCAAAAAATGATAAACAAGCCCTAATTGCATTTTTATTCAATGAAGAAAAGCAGGAAGTTTCCTCCGCAAATAAAGAAAAAAATGACCAATATTTGCCGTACCGAATGGATGGTTACAATAAATTCTTGGACAGTAAAGGCTTACCTGCCATTTCTCCTCCGTGGGGAACGTTGAACGCAATCAACTTAAATACAGGCGAATACCTCTGGAAAATTCCATTCGGTTACGAAGAAAGTTTAAAAGCCAAAGGGATTTCAAACACAGGAATTGAAAACTACGGAGGGCCAGTAGTTACCGCAAGTGGTTTGCTATTTATTGCCGCAACGAAAGATGGAATGTTCAGAGCCTTTGATAAGAAAAACGGTCAATTATTGTGGGAAACCAAGTTGCCAGCCGCAGGTTTTGCCACACCTTCAACCTATCAAGTCAATGGTAAACAATACGTTGTAATTGCTTGCGGAGGTACGAAATTAGGTACGAAAAAAGGAAATCAATACGTAGCTTTTGCGTTGCCTTAATATTGAGTGAATGAGTGAGTTGTGATTTAGTGATTGATTACAAACTTATTTTTACAATCGCCTATGTACAACTTAAGGGAAATTGCAAAAAATAACATACCATATTTAACTTGGACAAACTTTCGGGAAGTTCAGCGACGAATGTTGACTACTTTTAATTTTACAATTTCCTTAACCAGAGCTGATATTTATTACCATAATCATCATTATTTATTCGGGAGAAAAGTAGTTCCTTACTTCGTCGGGATGACAGTCTCGCATAAACAAAAAAATAACCTTTAATTTTAAGCATTACATTCAACCAAATCCATGACAAAATATTTTTTCATCATAGCATTCATTATTTCAACACTTTCAGCCAAAAGTCAAATTATCAACGACTCTATTTTGATTGAAGGACACTACCGAACTTTCCATTTTTTGAAACCTGCCAAAGCCAATGAGTCTTTAATTTTCGTCTTGCACGGTTCGGGTGGGAACGGTTTGCAAAACCGAAATGGAGCAAAAAGAATCGAAGCCATCGCTCCTACCGAAAACATTCTATTAGTCTATCCCGACGGCTATAAAAAATTCTGGAATGAGTGTAGAAAAACGGCAAACTCCGCTGCTAACTTAGAAAATATCAACGAAAATGCCTTTTTCAGTTTAATGATTGAGTACTTTGAGAAGCAATATAAAATCAATTCTAAAAAGGTTTTTGTCGTCGGAACATCAGGTGGAGGACACATGGCTTATAAATTGGGCTTAACCATGCCCGAAAAATTCAAAGCTATTACGGCAATTATCGCCAACTTGCCCGATACGAATAATATTGATTGTGTCGAAAAACACGTTCCAATTCCAGTCATGATTATTAACGGAACTGTAGATAAAATCAATCCTTACGAAGGTGGCGAAGTTATTATTCAAAATAATTTAAGTTTGGGTTTTGTTCGTTCTACTAACCGTACTTTCGACTATTGGTCTTCGTTGGCAGGTTACAAAGGCAATCCTACAATGGAAAATATTCCCGATAATGACCCCAATGACGGAAAAACCATTGAGCGATATACTTTTAAAGAAGCAAATAAACCCGAAGTTACTTTATTGAAAGTGATTGGCGGAAGACACGATTATCCCAATGACATTGATGTTTATTTAGAAGCATGGGAGTTTTTTAAACGACAAATGAAGTAATATTGACTTCTTAACGCAGGCAGGGTTCGAACCCTGCCTGCGTTGTAATCTCCTCAAAAGTATCCTCCCCCTCTTTCTGAATACAAAACAATTACCTACTCAATATTTCATTTCAAAATGTATTGATAAAGAATATTATCGGCAGGGTTTTGAGTAACAGACCTATTTCCAAAATCTTAACTTTGTATTATATTTTAACAGAATAGTGAAAATGTTAATAAAATCTAATACGCAAAATCCGCTGAAAAATTGGCAAGTAAATCGAGAAGAGATTCAGTTTCTTGGCAAGGATTTACAACGTCCCGAATGTATTTTGACTGAACCCAACGGAACCGTTTGGACGGCTGATGCACGTGGTGGAGTTGTGAAATTGAATCATGACGGTTTACAGGAAATTATCACCTCATATACCGAAACAGATTTGAACAATTTTGAGAAATTATCAAATCTCGAAAACCGATACGTACTCGCTCAAGGCTCATTGCCAAATGGTTTGTGTTTCGATAAAAATGGTAATTTCATCATCGCCAATTGGGGAACTGACCACCTCGAAACAATGACTCGTGATGGTAAAATGACCACTATTCTGACAGAAATTGACGGAAAACCTTTGGGCAAAACCAACTTTCCTTTACGAGATTCAAAAGGTAGAATTTGGTTTACCGTTACCACAAAAACCAATCCTTGGACGGAGCAATTAAACACCAGAGCCACTGATGGATACATTGCGTTAATGGACGAAAATGGAGTTAGAAGTGTAGCAGAAGGCTTTTGTGGAACAAACGAAATCCGTTTTGATGATAATGAAGAATGGCTTTATGTCGTAGAAAGTACGGCTCATAAAATTTCAAGACTACGAGTAAAACCCAATGGCGATTTATTCGACCGAGAGGTTTACGCCAACGTAAGCGGATTCCCCGACGGTTTTGCCTTTGATACTTTTGGGAATTTATGGGTGACGCTAATTTTTACCGACCAATTAATTGCCATCACTCCCGAAGGCGAAGAATTAATGCTTTTGGACGATAGCAATCCCGAAACCCGAAAAATGCTTTTTGATCATTACGAAAAACGAACTTTGACGGGTGAAATATTGGGTTCGGTTCAAGGTACTTTATGCCCTTGGATGGCAAGTTTGAGTTTTGGTGGAAAAGATATGAAAACGGTTTATTTAGGAAGTTTGCGAGGCACAAGAGTTCCATTTTTCCAAAGTCCCGTGGCAGGACAAAAAATGATTCATTGGCGATGAAAGATTTATTTGATTTATCGGAAAAAGTTGCCCTCATCACGGGTTCAAGTTCAGGAATGGGTAAAGCAATTGCTCATATTTTGGGTCTGCACGGGGCTAAAATCGTTATTTCAAGCAATGATAAAGAGGCTTGTGAGAAAGTATTGGCTGAATTTCAAGCCGAAAATATCAACGCTACGGCAATTCCTTGCGATGTTTCGGAAAAAGAACAAATTGATTTTTTGGTAAAGGAAACCGAAAAGACATTTGGCAACATTGATATTTTGGTGAATTGTGTAGGTGTAGCGGTAGCAGGTTCATTTTTAGAAATTGATGCAGAAAGCTTTGAAAAAACGATGCAAATAAATCTGCAAAGTGTCATTTATTTAACCAAGAAAGTCATTCCAAAAATGCAGGCTAAAAGAGATGGCGTAATTATCTATTTGTCGAGTTTGTCAAGTGTTAGAGGAAATAAATTTTTAGGATTGTACGGTATTTCAAAAGCAGGATTGGCTCAATTGGCTCGCAATCTTGCCGTAGAATTTGGACCCGATAATATTCGAGCAAATGCCATTTCTCCAGGAGTAATTGATACAGAATTTGCCAAACCCATGACGACTAATCCAGAAGTAATGGCAAAAAGAGTAGCTTTAACGCCACTCCGCAGAATTGGCAAAGTAGAAGAAGTAGCAGGCGTGGCACTGTTATTAGCCTCAAAAGCAGGCGGATTTATAACTGGACAAAATATCATTGTTGACGGTGGAACAACAATTAGCGATGGGAATTAAGAAAAGAATTTAACTGATAATTAAAATATTGAAAGTCAAAACTAACCGAATATCAAACATCGGAAAACGAACATCAATATACCAAATATGAAAAGATTTGAAAATAAAGTTTGCTTAGTAACAGGAGCAGCTTCGGGAATTGGACGGGCTACGGCTCTTTCATTCGGAACAGAAGGTGGCAAAGTTATCGTTGCAGACATCAATGAATCCGCTGGAAATGACGTCGTTAATGAAATAATTTCCACAGGTGGTGAAGCTGTTTTTGTAAAATGCAATATTGGCGAAAGACAAGATATTGTTAATCTTATTGCCACAACGGTCGATACTTTTGGTCGCCTCGATTGTGCGGTAAATTGTGCGGGGATTGCAGGTAAAGTCTCCAAACCCGTTCATGAATATCCAGAAGAAGATTGGTTATTACAAATTCAAATTAACCTTATTGGCACTTGGTATTGCGTAAAATTCCAATTGGAGCAAATGCTGAAGCAAGGTGGCGGAACCATTGTTTGTGTGTCTTCAGCGGCGGGTCTTGTCGGACAACCCGAAAACTCTCCGTATGCGGCTTCAAAACATGGCGTAAATGGTTTGGTAAAATCAGCAGCGATTGAATATGCCACTAAAAATATTCGTGTAAATGCCATTTGCCCAACGGCAATCGAAACGCCCATGATTATGCAAGGACGAAGAAAATTAGCCGAAAATCCTGAAGCATTACAACAAGCCATTAATTTTCAACGAATGAAACGCATGGGACAACCACAAGAAGTGGCAGATGTTGCTTTGTGGCTTTCAAGCGAGCAATCAAGCTTTATGACAGGACACACTATGGCGGTTGATGGCGGAGCTTTTGCATAGGCTAACGTATATTTGAAAACTTTAATTTGGCTCGCTATTGATGGTCTGACAATCGTCTGACCAAGATTATAAATTCGGTCAGACGATTGTCAGACCACTAATCATAAGATTTTGTTTCAGACAATCTATTTTCAAGCCTTTTTTGAATATTCAAAAAAGGCTTTTTTATTCAAAAACTTTTATTTGTATTGATATTGAATAGTATTAGATTAGAATTGATTCACAATAGCCTAAATTTGAATAGTATTTTTGTACAATAATTAATTGAAATACTTCAAAATATTGTAAAAATAAAATGGCTAAGAACCCTCACTATTTATCTCAAATGGCTCACATTGAGGTATTGACAAAAGACCTTCATAAATCAGTAGAATTTTTTAGAGACGTAGTTGGAATGGACGAAACGGCTCGTGAAGAATCATCCGTTTACCTCAGAGCTTGGGGTGATTATTTTCATCATACATTAAAACTTACACAAAGTGAGCAATCGGGATTAGGCCATATTGGTTGGCGTGCCGACAGTCCCGAAGCATTAGAAGAATGTGTAGCTCATATTGAATCATTAGGAGCTGGCTTAGGATGGGTAGAAGGTGATTTAGGACATGGCAAAGCATACCGCTTCCAATCTCCAGACGGACATACACACGAGGTTTTCTGGGACGTAGTTTGGTTGCGTGAAACAGGCGAACGTGGCAGTATTTACGCTGACCGCTACGCAAGTAACCGCAAATTGGGAGCAAATCCACGCCGATTTGACCACGTAACATATATGGTTGCAAAGGGAAAATACGCTCAAGAAAAAGCATTCTGGCAAACGTTTGGATTGAAAAACCCTGACGAAATTCGCATTGCAGATGAGATTCCACCAATTGGCGGACTTTGGACAATTGGTAATTTATCGCATGATATTGCCGTATTTACCGACCCAAATATTGAAGAAAATCAAGGCGTATTGAATCACATTTGTTGGAATGTTGATAGCCGTGAAGAAGTATTAATTGCTTTAGATTACTTTATCGAGAAAGGATATAAAAGTGTCATGGGAGCTCCAACTCGCCATAAAGCTGACGAAGGTTTCTTTATTTATATCATCGACCCAGGTAGTGGTGTTTTATTTGAATATTACGCTTGTGCAAGATTGGTTTTTGCTCCTGACCATCTGGACGTTCATTACCTAAAAGACAATCCAAACGATGCGTGGGGAAGCGCTAATCCATTCGCAGAAATGGCAAAAGGAAAAAAACTTGGACTGTCTGAAGATGGAACTGTTAAACCAGTTGATATTTAGCGAATTACGATTAATCAAATGACGATTTACGATTATGTAAGTAGGTGCATTTGATACAATTAAAAAACCAATCGTAAATCCGAAATCAAAAATCAAAAATCAAAATGTGGCATTATTTTCCAGGGCAGTATATGCCTTCATATCAAGTAAATAGAGCATTGACACAAGCCCACTATGGTGGCGGTGAATTTGCAGAAATATTAGAAGTTGCGAGTGAAATCGACCCAGCAAACCGTGAAAGCTTTAACAAAGCTTGGGTGAAAATGGGGGATAAGGTCTATGAAAAAGCCGAAAATTATGCAAAAGATGGGCATAATGTTTCTGCTCGTAGAACTTACCTAAGAGCATTCAATTACCTACGTACAAGTGAGTTTTTTATGTCGTTACACGATGAACGTAAAATCCCGTACTACTTAAAATGTCGTGATGCGTTTATTAAAGCTATTCATCTTTTTGATGAAAAACCATTGCAAATGGAGATTCCATTTGAAGGTTCGACTTTGCCTGCTTACTTATTCAAACCAACTGGAGTTGAGAATCCTCCTGTAGTGGTGATGTTCGGTGGTTTAGATAGCTTGGCGGAAGAATTATATTTCGGTATTGCCCAGCACCTTAACGAGCGTGGTATTGCGATGATGGCGGTTGACGGCCCAGGTCAAGGAGCTGCATTAAGGTTAAATCATATCCATACTCGCTACGACTACAATGTTCCAGGAACGGCAGTTTTAGATTATATCATCGAAAATCTTGGCGACCACGTGGATACTTCACGTGTAGGTATCGGGGCAGTTTCAATGGGTGGTTATATGGCAGCTCGTTGTGCGGCATTCGAGCCACGTTTTAAGGTTTGTATGATTTTCGGAGCGGTTTGGTCGTATTATGATATTTGGAAAAACCGTCCAGACAATCACCCTTTGGCAGAAATTGTACAACACATTGTGGGAGCAGAAAATATGACTGAAGCTCGTGAAAGACTGAAAGACTTCACGTTAGAAGGCGTGGCGGAAAAAATCCAATGTCCAACCTACATTCTTCATGGTGAAGATGACCGTCAGAATTTTGTCGAAAATGCTTATCAAGTAAACGACGCTCTCACTTGCGAACACGTCATGGAGATTGTGCCAAAAGACGAAAGTGGCTCGGCTCACTGTTCGGTAGATGATTTTACAAAATCGTTTAATATGTACGACTGGGTAGCTCAAAAAATAAAGGCATAATTTAAGGTATTAGGGGTTAGGTTTTAGTTGAATAGATTAATTTGTACTATCCCTTCCAAGGGTTTGAAACCCTTGGAAGGGATAAACTTCATTAAATAATTCAACTAAAACCTAACCCCCATTTAACATCATCAAAAAATGGCAAAGAAAATATTAGTTGTAGGAGCTGGCATTGGTGGACAGTCGGCTGCTATTGGTTTAAAAAAAGCGGGTTTTGAGGTCGATATTATAGAACTTCATAAGGAATTTAATGTTTATGGAGTTGGTATTATACAACAAGCCAACGCACTCAGAGCTTTAGATGCCATAGGTGTAGCGGATGAAGCCATGCGTAGAGGGTCACCTTACGGAAAAGTAAAATTATGCTTACCTCATGGCGTACAAATTGGTGAAGCAGGAACGCCTCCAATCGGTAGATTTCCAAGCCATAATGGAATTTCTCGTAGAATCTTACACGATGTTTTATTTGAAGAAGCTCAGCGAATTGGCTTAAAATATCGAATGGGTGTAACCGTAGAATCTATTGATAATCAACCAGATGTAGCTCACGTAACTTTTAGCGATGGTACAACGGGTAGCTATGACATTGTGATTGCTGCCGACGGTGTAAGTTCAAAAGTAAGAAAACTCATCTTTGGTGATTATAAATTAAACTATGTAGGTTTATCGGTTTGGCGTTATGCCTTCAAACGTCCTGCAAACTTAGATACAGGCTATATTTTCTTTAATAAAAAACACAAATTAGGCGTAATTCCAATGACTGCCGATTCGTGTTATATATTTCTAAATTCTGCCGAAGGCGATAATCCAATCATTCCAGAAGACCAATTAGTTGACAAACTGAAAGCGTATATGTCGGCTTATCCAATTCCGATGGTGCAAGAACTTATTCCGCAAGTAACAGATGCAAAATTGGTCAATTATCGTACCCTTGAAACCCTCAAAATGCCTGCACCTTGGTATAAAAACAGAGTAGTTGTTTTGGGAGATGCGGCTCATACGACCATTCCGCAATTGGGTTCGGGTGCTGCTTTGGCTATTGAAGATGCGGTGGTTTTGATAGAGGAATTACAGAAAGAAGGAGAAGTTGAAGAAATTTTTGAGCGATATATGAAACGTCGTTATGAGCGTTGCATGATGGTGGTAGATGTTTCCGAAACTTTAGGAGCTTGGGAATTACTCGAATATAACGACCAGCCACTCCCAGAAGGAGCAAATATGGGTATGTTGATGGGGAAAACAGGCATGGCTTTAACAGCAGAGATATAATTATATGTAGTTAATGGGAATTAGTTATTGGTCAATTGGTTTTGCAAAAAATCACCTAATCACCTAATTTTCTCAGTTTCTTAATTGGTAAATGATTCAACTTCAGAATCCATTCACAATTTGACATAATCGTAAATCGAACAGATGAAATTAGTTACATTTTTAAATACAAATCAAGAAAGTCGTATTGGCTGGCTTCTTGGCGATGGTGTGGTTGATATGCAGTTGGCAAGTGAAAAATTGCCAACGGATATGCTCACTTTTATTGATAATCACGAAGAATATTTCACGATTATCAAGGCTTTGGGCGACGTACAGCCACATTATCAACTTGCTGACGTGAAATTGTTAGCCCCGCTTCCAAATCCACGTAGTTTTAGAGACTACATCGGTTTTGAGATGCACATGCAAAATGCGTCTCGCAGTTTTGGACATACAATCGGAGCCGCATGGTACGATATGCCGATTTTCTATTTCACCAATCACCAAGCGATTTATGGCCCAAATGATGAAATCAAGCGTCCAACCAAAGAAACTAAAATGGATATTGAGTTAGAAATTGCTTGTATCATTGGTAAAAAAGGGAAAGACATCAAAGCGGAAGAAGCAACGCCATACATTTTTGGTTATACTGTTTTTAATGATTGGACAGCAAGAGCCATTCAAAAAGTGGAGATGGAAATTCCGCTTGGGCCACACAAAGGAAAGGATTTTGCCAACGCTATTGGTCCTTGTATTGTGACGGCTGATGAAATGGAGCAATACAGAATTCCATTGGATGAAAGCGTTTTTCAAGACCCAATTCGTGTTCCAAAAGTAGCAGGCTCTCGTTTTGATATAAAAATGACTTCCCGAATTAACGGTCAAACAATTTGCGAAGGAAATTACAAAACTGCTTATTACAACTTCGAGCAAATGATTGAACGTGCTTCTGAAAACAACGTCAATTTAATGCCTGGGGACATTTTGGGTTCTGGAACTGTGGGTTGGGGAAGTTTAATTGAAAATGCGTTTGGCGTTCACCGTCCACTTGAACCAAACGATGTCGTTGAATTAGAAATTGAAGGCATTGGTATTTTGAGAAACACGGTTATTTGAGAAAATTATAAATTTAAAAGTAATTTCTGGTCAACTTCCCGAAAAACTTATTAAGCAGGGTACTCAACTTCTCGAAAGTAAAAAAACTTTCGAGAAGTTAAATTCTCTGAAAGAACTTCTCAAAAGTGTACTACACAACATTGGACTTCTCTCTCCCACGTGCCTGTGCAGCCAATCGTACTTGTGCGTTTACCTCTCCAAAACGATTGTAAGAGCCTTTTCGCTGAACAATTTCCATAAAAAGCCCATTCAATTCTTTACCGTAAAAATGGAAAAACTCACCGCTTTCTTGTCTATCGTAAAGGATATTTAAGCTCTGCATTTTTGCAATTATTTCTTCCGAAAGCTGCGTTTTGGCTCTCAAATCATCGTAATAATTAGCAGGAATCGATAAAATTAAATCCTTGTTTTTAATCGCATTTGCCGTCTGAAAAATATCCTGCGTATGCAAGGCAATCTGTTGAATTCCTGAACCTGTTTGTGCTACAAATTGCTCCGTTGACGTTCCCTGACTACGAGTTGAACTCAAAGGAATTCTAATATTTCCAGTTTTATTTCTGGCAACTCTACTATAAACAATGCCACGTGGGTCTAAAATTTCCAGCGATTCCTCCACATCCAAGCCTAATAAAGCTCTATAAAATAAGGTATTTGACTGATAAAAATCAGCACTTACTGAATGCCCAATGTGGTCAAAATCAGTAATACCATTATCTATTTTCGTTTGATTGGTTGCATTAAATTCGACTTGATAAAAACCGTTATCTTTCTGTTTTTCATCAACAAAATAGTACATAATTTCGCCAATACCTTTTGCCGCAGAAATGTCAAGTTCGTAAATACTGGCTTTGCTTTTCTCCCATTGATAGCCCAATTTAGCCGCCCAATTTCCAATTTTCTGCTTATTTTCCGTTACAAAACCTATTCCACAAACAGTATTTCCTTGGCTTTCAGCAGTCGTTTTTTGTCGATTTATGACGATATTTACTTTGCCTAATTGAAACAAGCTAACGTCTTTGGTTTTATGTTGAAAAGTCTCGATAAAACCCAAATTTTCGAGCATATCAACCAATTCATTTTGCAAATTTTGACTGCTGGCAAACTCCACAAATTCAACCGATTTCAAATTGATTTTGCTCTCCTCTTTTTCAAGGCTCACATCTTCCAACCAAATCAGTGAACGTTTACCATCGAGAGCCACAGGGTCAATTTGGGAAGAACGAAACTCATCACTAAAAATCTCATGCGATAGATAACCGTCGTAGCCAGTGGCACAAACTGCCTTCATAAATTCTACCACAGGAAATGCTCCTTGCCCTGGAAAACAGCGATAATGTCGCCCCAAGTGCATCGCTCCCATGTCATATTTGGGGGCATCAGCAACTTGAACAATGGTAAATTTTTCTTTGGGAATGGTATAAATATCCTCAAAAGTGGAATTGAGAGCTGAGATATGAAAATTATCTAAAATATTACCCAAATTGGGATGATTAGCACGTTTTACAATCTCTATGGATTGATGATAAGTATTGACAAATCGTCCCCACGAAAGGGCTTCATAACCAATTTCAAAGCCGTGTTCTTTTGCCATTTCGGCAATATCATAAAGGTCTTCAGCGGCTTTATCAAGGTTATTTATAGTATGAATGGAGGTATTACTACAAATAAATAATTTCTTCGTTCCCAAAGCGTGCATCAACTCAAATTTATGTTTTGCTCGTTCCAAACTCCTTGATTTATAGGGTTCAGGCATGGCTTCATAATCTCGAAATGGCTGTAAACCAACTATTTCAAGCCCTAAATCTGTCGTTATTTTGTTGAGTTCAGCGGGTTGAATATCTGAAACTAAAAGGTCATTTTCAAATAATTCAATACCGTCATAACCCGCTTTAGCAATGGCTTTTACCTTCTCGATTAGTGTTCCCGAAAGTGAAACTGAAGCGATGGAATGTTTCATATTTCTACAATAATTTTACTTTCATCTCCTTTGGCTGCTAATTCCAGAGCCGACTGTAAATTTTGCAAACTTGTGTAGCTTGAAATGATAAAATTAGGTTCAATTGTTTTTGTGGAAATCAGTTGGATAACTCGCTTAAAATCAAATGGATGGTCATAAATAATGGAAGGCAAAATACTGATTCCCTCTCGGGCAATTTTGAGCGGACGAAACGTCGCATTCTTTTCCGATAGTCCCACCAAAATAATCTCAGAACCTCTCGGTGCGGCGGCAGTTACCAAAGAAGCGGTAAAATTTGAACCTGCACATTCAAAAATGGCAACTACTTCTTGTTCAAGCCAAATATCTTTGAGAATATCACTTTGTTCGTCAATATTTCCTTCGGCAATGACAGGAATTGCACCCATATCGGTTGCCAATTTCATTTTTTCGGGATTGATTTCCGTAGCTAAAACCTTGTATCCCAAACGTAGTGCAAGATGTGCTAATAATAGCCCAATTGCCCCCAAACCAATCACCGCAATACAATCGCCAGGTTTAGCTTTTGACCGCATCAATGAATGATACGACACCGCCATTGGTTCAATGGTCACAGCGTCTTCATCAGTAATTTCGGTTGGTACTTTCCATGCAAAATTGGCTGGAATTGAAATATATTCTGCAAAACAACCTGCTTCGTTCACCCCCAAAACACGCTTGTTAGTACAAATATTCCCATGTCCAGACATACAATATTTACACTTCATACAAGGAAAATTGGGCTCAATCACTACTCTTTCACCTATTTCTCTACCTTCAACGCCTTCTCCAATTTTATCAATATATCCCAGTCCTTCATGCCCAATAATGGTTGGTTTGTCTAACAATCTATGCCCTAAAAAAAGGTGTACATCAGAACCACAAATACCAATTTTAGACAACTTTATTCTTACCTCTCCAAATTTTGGTTCAGGCATTTGTACTTCATTTATCTGAATTTCATTTGGTTTTTCTAAAAAAGCTCCAAACATAGTTTTATTATTTAAGTGTTTTTTATCGTTTCTATTTTTAACAAATATGAATACTAAAATCATCAATCATTCATTTATGGCTGAAAAGTACCATACTATTTTATAAAAATACCATTCTGTTTTTACTTAGAATATTCACATTTAAGATAATTTTTGTCTGCAAAAATTCAATAATGCAATTTGGTTTTGAAAACACTTTGAATGGCATAAATAGACTATGTGTTTCTACTTATGCTCATTCGAGAAGAGGATTGGTACTTTTGGTAAAAAATATGGTACAATCAAACCATTATGACTTTTGTTAGTATTTACCACTGTTAAATTTGTATTGAAAAAAAAGAATAAAAAATTGTACGATACAAAGATTACGATTTAACCCATTTTCACATTTAAGCTTCATTTCAAACACAGACTTTAAAAACATTAAATACTTAACCACTATTTTTTATCAATCCTTTTTAAACAATAACCATTTTCTAATTTTAATCTGTCAAGAATGAAAAGATTTACTACTCAATTATGGTTTCTTGCATTGATACTGTTAGTTGCTAACAATATCTTCGGACAAGGAACAAATGCCAGCATTTCTGGTAAAATTAACGGCACTAATGGATTTTTACCTGGAGCAACCGTTTTATTGGTAAATACTTCAACGGGCTTTAAAACAGGAGCTGCTGCTAATGAAAGTGGCTTGTATAATTTCAGAGAACTTCCATTAGGAGGTCCATACAAAATCACGGTGTCATTTATTGGTTATCAAGGGCAACAGCAAGAAGGTATTATGCTAAACTTGAGTGACCATATTACCCTTGATTTTAAATTGAAAGAAGGTAAAGAATTGGAAGAGGTTGTGATTGTGGCAAACAGCATGAAGTCAAGAACGGACAGATTGGGAAGTGCTTTGGCAATTACGGGCAAAACGATTTCTGTGATTCCTACACCAACTCGTAACTTCGAGCAATTGGCGTTCCTTTCGGGTCAATCAAACACTCCCGAAGTCGGACAGCGTAACTTAGGTGGTTTTGTATTAGCAGGTGGAAAAGGTGGAACGGGTGGTTTTACGGTTGATGGTGCCAACACTCGCCGTATGATGTTTGGAGCAACTTTGGACGGTGCAGCTTTCACAATTTCACAAGAAGCCATTCGTGAATTTGAAGTAGAAACGAATGATTACAGCGTTAAAAATGGTAGAAATAGTGGTGGTGTCGTGAAAGCTGTAACGAAATCTGGAACAAATACACTTCACGGTGGTGCTTGGTATTATGCGGGTGGTGGTTCACTTTCACAAGATAAAAGTGCCGTGGGTGCTCCACTTTCTTCTGTACCAACTCAGGGACAGTATGGTTTTACGTTGAGTGGTCCAATTATTAAAGATAAATTGTTTTTCTTTGGAGTTTTTGACCAATATAAAACATCTCCTTTGACTGACCCACGTACTCAATTATTCTTAGATTATGGCAATAGTACATTTGCAGGTGGAACTTCGGAAGCTAATACTTTCTATGGTTATAATGAAGCTGATGCTCAAGCAGTTATTACAGCCGCAAAAGCAAAAGGATATGATGTTGGTGATGGCGTTGGCAACTTAGTGAAAGATGCTACAACAACCAATATGTTTGGTAGAATTGACTGGAATATTAACAGCAAAAATACTTTTGCTATTCGTTACAATTATTTACGTTATGACTTGACTAATGAAGGAAACTCAGGAAATGCCCTAAGTTTGACAACTCCTGTATTACCTTCTACCAGAGTTTGGGGTACAAATTCAGGAAACTATCCTTTCTTAAATTTGGAACATAGAGTGACAGCAGATTTACGTACAACTCTCAGTAACAAGGTATTAAACAAATTAATTGTTCAGTATATTACTTCTGACCGTGCTAATAATCCAAAAGATGTAACCCAAGAGCCACGTGTATATGTGGGCGTACCTGGGGCAAATGGTTTAGCAGGTGGTACTATTGCTTTTGGACAATTGACTTGGATTCCAGAAATGATGCGTACCAGCAGTATTCAATTGATTGATGACATTACTTATAATGCTGATAATGGGGTTACTTGGACTTTTGGAACAAACAATCAGCTTTATTTCCAACAAGAACGTTTGGCTCACTGGACTGCCCCTGTGGTAGTGTATAACAACATTGCAGATTTGACTAATGACAAACCTTCTTTTTACCGTCAATTGGTATCTAATACACTTGATTTGAAGGCATTACAAACTTGGAATTTAGCTGAACTTGGAGCTTATGCAGAAGCCGCTTTCAACGTTGGAGATAACGTGAAAATTGAAGCAGGTTTACGTTGGGATATGTGGAAACAATTCGGAAATATGCCAACCCAAAATACTGCCTTACTTAATTCAAGTTTATTATGGCATGGAAGTCATTTAGATAATACTTCTGGATTAAACACCAGCGTCATTCAACCACGTTTCAACCTTACTTGGGATATTACGGGTGACAAAACGGACATCTTTAAAATTGGTGGAGGTTTATTTGCTTCACCGATTTCTACGCAAGCCATTACACAATCGTTTTATAACGATGGAGTATCAACTAAACGGGTTGATTATACCAACAACGCCGATATTATGGCAAACGTTGGAGCAGGTAATTTTGCAGACCCAAAAACATGGTTATCAGCAAAAATTAACCCAACGGGAGAAAAAGTACCAAGTACAGCAGCAAATATCATTATGATGGACCCAAATTTCAAAATGCCAAGCACTTTGAGATTTAACTCAAGCTATACCCATTTCTTCGGCGACCGTTTTAAAGCAACTATTACTGGTTTTTATAACGTCGGATTCAATGATACTTATTGGGTAAATGCCAATAAAAAAGTTACAGGAACAAACCCTGTGGATGGTAGAGAAGTAATGGGGGTAGCCAATACAAATTTTGCCGATGTAATTGTACATACCAATGCCGACTGGAATTCAAGCTATGCAGCACTTCAATTAGACCTTTCGGCAAAATTGGGCAAAGATGGTTTAATCAACTTTACTTACACAACAGCAAGAGGTTCGGGCGTAACAACGTATTCTTCGGGCGGAACATTTGATGATGCTGAATTTGTAGGAGCAAATTATTACGATAGATACAAAGGTTCTTATAATAATTCGTACCAAAACGGTGTGGGCGACAAAGTTGTATTAATTGTAGCATCTCCACAAATTAAAGGCTTTAGCTTAGGTTTAAACTTTACGGCGGCTCACCAAAAGAGATTTAACATCGTAACTACTGGAAACCCAAATAATGCCACAGATAGAGATTTGGCATATATTCCAACATTGACACAAGAATACCAGACTCCATTAGCTAACGTAGCACAAGAAGTGAGAGATGTTCTTTTGCAAAGTCAAGGACAAATTTCAGGAGTTTATCAAGGCGTTTTCCCTTGGATGTACCAAACAAGTGCCAGTTTGTCAAAAAGAGTAATGATTGGCAAATATGGTGTAACTGTAAGAGCTGATATGTTCAACCTTCTGAATATGTTTAGTTATACAGCAGGTTATTACCAAAATATCAACGCATCGGGTGATGATTATTCAGCAGGACGTTACGTTAATTTATTCAACTGGAATTCAGCATCTTCAAAATACACAGTTGACCCAACTCAAGGTGGATACATTCGTGGAGGTTCGCCTTACAGTGTTCAATTGGGATTGAAAGTTGACTTTTAAAAATCTGTTAAGAGTGAAAATGAAACCCTAATGCGTTGTATTTATACATCACCGATTTAATCCATCGGTTGGTTGATTTGGATTCGCATTCTTTAAATCAACCACATTAGGTGTTTGTTTTTTTCGTAGCACATACTTTAGTCTGGTTGTACAACATACAGGCTACCCATTAAAAAAAGAGTACAATTCAAAATAAATATAAAATCGGGTGATTTCTAAAATCACCCGATTTTTTTGGACAATACAGTGTCATTATTCTTAAATATAATTCCAAATTTGAGCAAGACATAATCCTTTACAAATAAACAAATTAGGTCTTACTCAATTAGCTTATTTTTGTAAGGTAATTTTACGCAAAATAATATATTTGATAAGTTAGCATTAAAGAAGTATTAATCGTAGCAGCTAAACATGAAATTTGAAATCAAAAATTTTGGATTATACGGTCGAGAACAATCAACCGTTTCTGCTGATTTTCTAAATCTGGTTGCCATTGATTATAGCTGTCGAAAATATAATTGGGAAATAAAACCACATTTTCATAGTCATTTGTACCAATTTTTTTTCATAGAATCAGGCTCTGGTACATTAATTATCAATGAAAAATTAAAGAAATTTTCGGGTCAAAATCTCATCATCATGCCCGAAAACAATCTTCACGGTTTTAAATTCAGTGATGACATTAAAGGCTATACTCTTTCGGTTTCGTCAGCCATTATTGATAAAATCACCATTAATGATAAAGCTTTATTACATGAAATTAGGGCAAACGCACGAGAATTAAATAATTAACTGTTTTAGGTACTCAACATCAAAAGCGGCTTTTACTCTTCTTTTTTTTAGACTTAGTTTATCCTTATGCTCTGAAATAACTTGCAGAGCT
>JAAFIU010000456.1 GCA_013298805.1 Cytophagales bacterium
CCTTTTTGATTGAAGTAATTTGGGGTAAAGAACGCATTTTGGAAGTCTATCTCAACGTAGCCGAAATGGGTAAAATGACCTTTGGTGTAGAAGCGACTTCTTTACGCTTTTATGGACATGGAGCTAAAAGTTTATCCAGAACTGAAGCCGCCCGAATTGCAGCAGTATTACCAAGTCCCAATCGTTTTTCAATTGCCAATCCATCAGGATATGTCCAGAGACGCACCAATTTTATTGTTCGCCAAATGCGAGGCTTAGGCGGTAAAGCTTATTTAAAGTTTTAAGACAATAAACAACACTTTGGCATAGAATTGGCAATTTGATAAAAAGTACCCCGTAATTTCTCTAAAAATGGCAAAAAATAAAGTAAAAAATCAAAATTTACCGATTCAAAATAACATCGTTACGAATCAGAATTCAACACATCAGAGTTCGTCAGAAGTAGTTAGTGAATCTGTTATTTCAAAATATACCTTCACCATACTAATCGCCGTATTAATCATAACAGGCTTTTTTATTTTTAAGGATTATCTTCTTGGCAAAGCGTCCTATCAATTTAAAGATATTGGTAGTGATTCTATCAACCTTACACAAACTATCTTGGTTTGGCTACATGATTATTGGCGAGCCGAAGGAATGCCAAGTTGGTCATTTCAGCAAGGAATGGGTTTAAACCTTTATCCGTTTTTCTTCGACCAATTCTTTTGGGTTATTCCCTTTTTCAGCAAAGAGAATATTCCTTTTGCCATTGTTTGGGTTACTTGGTTTGAAGTGATGGCGGCAGGAACGGTATTTTATTTTTATCTAAAAACACTCAAACTTACCCATTTTGCCTCATTGATTGGTGGGCTTTGTTATGCTTATTGTGCTTATGGCATTTTATCATCTACATGGGTAAACCGCTTTGAGATTGAATTATTCAATAATGCTCTCCTTTTATTAGCCTTAGAAAGATTTATTCAAAAAAAGTCGTGGTGGTTAGTTCCCATTGCTATCGCACTCATGACGATTGATATGCCTTTCAACTTATATCCTTTCAGTTTTTTGATTTTGGGTTACTGCGTTTTCAGACATTTAATTATTGAAGAAACCATCAGTAAAAATTTATTAACTACCTTAATTTGGATGCTGGGATTGGGAACTTTGGGTGTAGCTCTGGGAGCAGTTTTGGGCTTAGGCGAGCTTGACCAAATGTTGGATAGCCCCCGTGTAAGCGGTGGACAGTCATTTAGTGGCTCATTGATAAACCAAGGACTTTCTGGAGTAATTGGCAGCAAAGAATTATTAACTTGTATTACCAGAACATTCTCAAACGATATGTTGGGAACAGGCTCTGAGTTTAAAGGCTGGACAAATTACTTGGAAGCACCCATGTTTTATGTTGGTATCTTCCCGTTAGTTTGTTTGCCACAACTTTTTCATCAGGTTGATACCAATCGCTCAAGAATATATGCTTTACTTTTGGTGCTAATTTTTATACCTGTTATACTACCTTTTTTCAGATTTGCTTTTTGGGCATTTACTGGCGACTACTACCGTACTTACTCGCTTTTTGTTGGGATGACTTTGCTTACTTTAGGAATGAAAGCCCTCAGTAAAATTGAAGAAACCAATAAAATAAATTGGATAACACTACTCGTTACCATTGTAGGTTTTGCGGTTTTACTATTTTTACCATTAAGCGATGAAGACATCATAAATAAAGGCATTCGTTCATTAGTAATTATTTTGTTTGTTATTAATGGAGGTTTACTTTGGGCAGTTTCAAATAAAAAATTAAGAAATATAGCTCAAATTGCACTACTCATTGTCATTTGTTTCGATTTAGCAATCAATTCGTCACGTACCGTAAATATCTCCAAAAGAGAGGCTTTAACCAAAGAAGAATTATCTGAAAAAATTGGTTATAATGACTATACAAATGAAGCGGTGGCTTATGTAAAACAAACAGAAAAGTCGCCTTTTTATAGAATAGAAAAAAGTTTCGGTTCTGGTCTTGCCCATCATGGAAGTGTCAATGATGCTAAAAATCAAAATTTTTATGGCATAAAATCTTACCACTCTTTCAATCAGCCTAATTATATCAGGTTTATGACAGC
>JAAFIU010000385.1 GCA_013298805.1 Cytophagales bacterium
AGGGAATAAAATGGCTTTTGGGCAGTTTTTGGAAAACTGTATTAATGCTAAATCGGAAGAACAAATTATTAAAGAAATTGTCCGATTGGATGCTTTAAAAATAAAAGGTTTAGGTCCAGCCGTTGGCAGTATTTTGTATTTCCTACATCCCACTTTATTCCCTCCATTTAACACCGCCATTGTGAATGGTTTTAATACATTATTCAACGATAAAAAGAAGTTAGGTTCATGGTCTGAATACCTAAAAATTAGAGAGGTATTAATGGAAACCAATAACAAACACAAAGCCCATCTTTCCAACGATTTAGGAGCGATTGCGGGGCTTTGTTTTGAGGTCGGAACGCAAAAAATGTTGATTGGCAACGATGAATATTTGAGCGAAGAAGAAAGAAACAAATTAGAGAAAAGTATCGAGAAACGCCAGAAAGAAATTCAAGAGGAAAAACAAGAAGATAATCAACATTCTGAAATGCAATTTCACCTCTTAAAAATTGGGCAAAGTTTGGGATATGATGCTTTTGTGGCATCCAATGACCGTTCAAGGTCTTATGAAGGAAAAAGTTTTTCGTTTATGAGTCCTGATAAATTTCCAACCATCAATTGCGATAAAGAAACTGCCAATACCATCAAATTGATTGATGTTTTGTGGTTTGAGAAAGGAACAAACAACGTGATTTGTGCTTTTGAAGTAGAGAAAAGTACCAGTATTTATTCGGGTATTCTTCGATTAACTGACCTCTCCTACTCTATTGCTGATGGGGATGAAATATTCTATTTAGTCGTACCCAATAGCCGAGAAAAAGACGTGATTTCACAACTTTCACGCCCTTCTATCAAACAAATCAAAACACCCATTAAATACATTTTATTCTCAGAACTTCGCCAACATTGCGAAGCTCTTTGTCGGTTTGGCGAAAATCATCAAATCATGGAAAAAATTGCTAAATCAGCATAAATATTATGAAAAACACCATCCTTTTAGGTTTATACCTCTTACTGATTAGCAGTAAAACTTTTGCCCAACACGAGCATCATCAAATGTCTATGCCAGTCGTAAAAGAGATGGGTAAAAGTATTTATAGTGCTGATATTAAAACAGTTAAATACATTCCAAAAGTTGTACACTACGATTTATATGTAAGAGATACCTCCGTTATTTTAGGCAAAAAGACTAAACGAGCCATTGCCGTAAATGGACAAATTCCGATGCCAACGCTTACATTTACGGAAGGTGATACAGCAGAAATCTATGTGCATAATGAACTGAATGAAGAAACGTCTTTGCATTGGCACGGGTTGATATTACCTAATCAATACGATGGTGTTCCCAATCTTACCCAAATGCCCATCAAACCGCATACAACCCATTTGTACCGTTTCAAAATTATTCAACACGGAACACATTGGTATCATAGTCATTCTGGTTTACAAGAGCAAATTGGAATGTACGGTTCAATGATTTTGAATAAACAAGACGAGCCAACGATACCAACCATTCCCCTAATTTTGAGTGAATGGACTGATTTAAACCCCAATAATGTCCACCGAATGTTGCACAATGCCACAGATTGGTTTGCCATTCAGAAAGGGACAACCCAAAGTTATTCCGAAGCCATTAAACAAGGTTATTTTAAAACCAAAGTCAAGAATGAGTGGAAAAGAATGACGGCAATGGATGTGAGCGATGTGTATTATAATCAATTTCTCATTAATGGTAAAAATGAAAGCCAATTTTCACAATTTAAGGCAGGCGATAAAGTTCGGTTAAGGATTTCAAACGGTGGAGCATCAACCTACTTTTGGTTAAATTATGCAGGAGGTAAAATTACCGTTGTAGCAAGTGATGGAAACGATGTTGAACCCGTTGAAGTGGATAGATTAATTGTAGCAGTATCCGAAACGTATGATGTAATTGTTACGATTCCAGCCGATAGAAAGGCTTTTGAGTTCTTAGTTACTTCCGAAGACCGTACTAAATCGGCTTCTATATTTTTGGGTTCGGGTGATAAAGTGAAAGCCAAACCGATGCCAAAGCTCAAATATTTTGAGGGAATGAAAATGATGAATGGCATGATGAAAATGAATGGAGATTTGGACGATATGGGCATGAGTATGAGCCTAAATCAAATGGATATGAATACCGTCATGTATCCAGAAATCACAGGAGAGATTTCAGAAAAATCAAATGCTGAAAACGATACCATGTACATAAAAGATATGAAGATGGATGACATGAAGGATATGAAAATGGGTGATATGAAGGGACACGATATGAAAAATATGAAAATGGATGAATCCCAATACAACAGTAATGAAATGTCAGATATTGTTACCTTGAATTATTCCCTTTTGAAAGCTCCTTCAAAAACAACCCTGCCAAATGCACAATATAAAGAGTTAAAGTTTGAATTGAGTGGAAACATGAATCGTTACGTGTGGAGTATTAACAATAAAGTAGTTTCGGAAAGTGATAAAATTCTGATAAAGAAAGGCGAGAATGTGCGGATGATAATTCATAATGGCTCAATGATGCGGCATCCCATGCACTTACACGGACATGATTTTAGGGTTTTGAACGGACAGGGGGATTATTCTCCGATGAAAAATATCATTGATATTATGCCAATGGAAACTGACACCGTAGAATTTGCGGCTACCGAAAGTGGAGATTGGTTTTTTCATTGCCACATTCTTTATCACATGATGGCAGGAATGGGAAGGATTTTTTCTTACGAAAATTCTCCTAAAAACCCAGAAATACGCAATCCTAAATTGGCACAACGCAAATTATTTGCCGATGATAGAGAATTTCATATCATGGCTGAAAATGCTACGGAGACAAATGGAAACGATGGCGAATTAATGATTTCTAATACCCGTTGGAGCATCGGAACGGAATGGCGTTTGGGCTACCATGATTATCACGGCTATGAAACTGAAACCCATATTGGGCGATACATTGGTAAAATGCAATGGTTAATGCCCTTCATTGGCTTTGATTGGCGTTATCGTAAATTAGGCATTGACGAACAGGAAAAGAATATCTTTGGACAAACCAATACCAAAGACAAACGAGCCGTATTGAGCATTGGGGTAAATTATACTTTACCCATGTTAATTATGGCACAAGCCGAAATATTCACGGATGGGAATGTACGTTTTCAATTAGAACGAAAAGATATTCCGATTTCAAAACGATTGCGGATGAATTGGATGGTTAATACCGATAAAGAATACATGGCAGGTTTCAAATATATTGTAAGTCGAAATTTTGGCATTTCAACGCATTATGACAGTGATATGGGATTTGGTGCGGGGTTTACGTTGAACTACTGAGGTGAAAAATACCCTTTTGCCTACCTGTTGCATCATTTTTTTTAGTAAATTCGCTAAATGAAATTCTTTTCAGTCATATTGTCTTTATACATTCTCATTCTTTCGTGTCTGCCTTGTGGTGATACGGAGGACTGTAAAGTATTG
>JAAFIU010000151.1 GCA_013298805.1 Cytophagales bacterium
AATTTACCAGCTTCTTTAACGCTCGTTATCCCCAATGGCAAGAAAGGAATATTTATCATCTGATGAACGGTCTCGTTTTGATTCTCCGCCCCAATTGGAGAACATTCGTATCTTGATTGAAATACCGATTTGGGCAGAGAATTATCTGAAAACTTTGTTCACCTCTACCAATAAAGTAGGCTTCATTCTGCAAATGGGATATTTTAGAGTCACAACTCGTTTTTTTAATCCCAACTTATTTTACGAACATGACATCAATTTGGTGGTTGAGAAATTCAAATTTGACCCCAATGATATTAGTATGATTGACTATGCCCATAGTAGAACCAGTTATCGCCACCAAGAGGAAATTCTTAGAGAATTTAGTATCTCCGCTTTCAATACGGAGTATCAAGCCTTATTATATCAAGAAGCCAAACGACTTACTTATCTGCAAACTAAACCTACCTTAATTTTTGACTCTCTGGTTTCTTTTCTTCAAGAAAAAAGAATTGAAATTCCTACGTATAATGCTTTACGGGAGATTGTTACCAAAGCCCTTGACGCATTTGCCAAAGACTTAGAAGCTATCATTCAAACCTATTTATTGGAAATTGACAGGGATTTATTAGAGCAACTCGCAGAGAAACAAAAAACGGAATTTTCTGAGAAAATGAGTGGTTATGAGCGATATGAATTGACCTTTTTCAAAAGAATAACGCAATCTATGCAACCCATCAAAATAAAGGAAAGACTTGAATTATTTATAGCCTTGAAGTTCAAATACCAACAATTGCAGTCCATTATCAAAAAACTGAAACTTTCGGATGCCACTATACGCTACCTTGCTGACTATATTTTGGATAATCAGTCTTCACAAGCCCTTAAACGAGTAAATGAGCATTATTTGCAGTTGATTGCCTTCGTGATTCATCAGTATTTCAGTTTGGGGGATGCGTTGATTTTAACCTTGAATAGTGCCGTTACTTCGACTTTTAATGATGCTGAAGATAGACTGAAAGAAGAGCATTACAAGAACCGTTTTGTCAATGCTCAGTTGGCTAATCAGGTTACTCGGCGTAGTACCACGCACATTGATGCCTTGGGAGATATTGAAACCATTATTGAAAATGTGCAAACTGATGATAGCCAAAAAGTCGAGCAAATCAGACAATTAATTGTTCAAAAAAGAGTCAAAAAGTCCGCTTTGGATGAAGACCAAGAACGATTGAATGAGCTAAAAAAGGTAAATCAACCCATTTCCAATCGGGATGATTATTATAAATCCCTTGAAAAAGAGTCCATCAAGTTACAGAACCGAGTGACTCATATTGTCGTAGCCTTAGTATTTGACATCGAAAAATCGCAGGAAGATATTTGCCAAGCCGTTACCTATTTCCAACAGAAGAAAGGGGATATTAGCCACAGTAATAAATTGCCGATTAATTTTTTAGGGATGGATGAAAGACAAAAAATCTTTACTGATTCGGGTAAATTACGCATCTCACTCTACAAGGCATTACTTTTCAGAGAAATTAAAGAACATATCAAAGCGGGGTCTTTGAATGTCGTTTCTTGTTATGAATACCGAAGTTTTGAAGAGTATTTAATTCCACGTAATCAATGGAATAAGCACAAAGAAGCCCTTTTAGAGAAAGCAAATCTAACCAAACATGGCAGTGCAGCCAAAACCCTTTTAGCCCTCAATGATAAATTGAACCAACAATTTAAAATAACCAATGACCGCTTATCGGAGAATAAGGATGTTTATTTTGACAAGGATGGACAATGGCACTTACACCGCTACAAAGCCGATGGCGATAACATCCCCATTGACAACAAATTGCTTTATCCACCTAATCGGTCAATTCCTTTGTTGCAGGTGCTTATTCAAATAAATCAGCTAACGGGTTTCTTGGAGGCTTTTCAACATAAAACGGAACATTACGTTCCGACTCGCCCTGGGAATAACATTTTCTATGCGGCAATTATTGGATTTGGAGAAAACATTGGTATCTCTGAGATGGGTGATATTTCGAGAAATGTTGCCAAAAATACCCTTGAAACCGTAGCAACACATTATTTCTCCCCCGAAATGACCTTGAAAGCCAACGATTTAATTCTTTCCATGAGTAATAAATTACCAATCATTGACTTTTTTAGACAGCAATCAGGATTTGTTCATACGGGGAGTGATGGGCAAAAATATGATATTTCAGTACCATCTCTGCGAGCTTCTGCCTCCTTTAAATATTTTGGTAGTGGCAAAGGCATCACGGTTTATTCTCATTTAGATGAAGCAGGGCAACTCATTATTTCAACCGTTTTCAGTGCTTCGGATAGAGAAGCTCACTACCTCTTAAATATGCTTACGTACAATGAAGTCATTACCCCAGATGCCCATTCTACAGATACACATGGTTATACTGAACCAGTTTCAGCCATTACGGGATTAATTGGTATTGAATTCCGGCCTCGATTAGCAGGACTTTACAAACGAAACCTTTACGCCATTGATGCCGTCTGGACTTATAAGGAATTGGATTATAAAATTTATCCAAATGCTAAAATAGACTACGAACATTTAGTCGCTCAGTGGGATGAAATTCTACGAATGACTGTCACAATTAAATTAGGCTACAATAAAGCATCTACCTTGTTTAAGCGGCTGAACTCTTATGCAAGGCAACATCCACTTTATAAGGCTCTGACGGACTTGGGAAGGCTTTACAGAACGGATTATACCCTCCGAGTTATGGACTTACCCCCTCTTAGAAAGTCCGTAGAGGGTGTTTTGTCTAAAACTGAACATTCTAACAACCTTGCATCAGCAGTAACTCATGGCAATAATCAACAACTCATTTGGGCTTCTTACGATGACCAACTCAAAGCAGAAGGGTGTAAAAGATTAATCATGAACGCTATCAATTATTTCAATCTGTTGTTACTTTCCGAGAAGCTTAGCCAGTGCAAAACAGAACAAGAAAAGCAATCACTTTTAGCCATTATTGCAAAATCATCTACCCATACTTGGAGACACATCAATCTTTTAGGAACGTATGACTTTTCAGAAACAGAAGTTAGTCATGTCTTTGACCTGCAAGCAATTATGACTCTCAAATTAACTCGCTAAAATTTTGAATGAACCTCCTGAGAATCAGGTAGATTCAACAACAGTCAGGAAAATAAATTCTGTCAGACCCGCGACGATTTTTGTACGTTCTTTTAATTTTACCCATTATTGCAAAATCATCTACCCATACTTGGAGACACATCAATCTTTTAGGAACGTATGACTTTTCAGAAACAGAAGTTAGTCATGTCTTTGACCTGCAAGCAATTATGACTCTCAAATTAACTCGCTAAAATTTTGAATGAACCTCCTGAGAATCAGGTAGATTCAACAATAGTCAGGAAAATAAATTCTGTCAGACCAGCGACGATTTTTGTACGTTCTTTTAATTTTACCCATAGTTGTTTGAATAGCCTGAGAATCGCTTAAACGTGATTTTGTCTGAACTGAAAAATTCTACGGAGGTCGTGGGAAATTTTTGACTTTTCTTTAGTTGCAACCAAACCTCTATTATTCTTGTCATACCTTCTGGTTGTCGTACTTTTCGTATTGTTGAAATTTGATACCAATTCCACCAACAAACCTAAGCATTTCCCTTATAATCCCGAATGTTTTATTACAAATGTTATTAAGCTGTAAAATTTGTCAAAAAAGTCCACTTGAATAGCACATTAAACTATTTCGTTTTACTTCAAAGCTATATTTCTTAGCATTGATGTACCAATAAAAGCAACTGAATAATTTAGTACACCACAATTCGAAGAATATCTTCAAGGGGTTGATAATGAATGCTGTTGTTTTATCCAAAGTTTCTCGAAATCCGTAGAATCTTGAACGCTAAATTGCGGAGTTTCGGAATATTGGTTACTACTAAACCCTTCCGAAATGAAAACCTCATGCAATTACAATATGAAAGTCGTAATCCTATTGCGAAATGATTAGCTTTTTAGAAAAGACAATTCCCTTTTTGTCCTTTAATTGAAGGATATATATTCCATTTTTTAAATTACCAATTTGTAAAACATTTGAACTTACCTCGCCACTCAGTATTTCCATACCTTGAGAATTTATGAGGGAATAACTTTTTACGTTATTAATATCCGTGATGTTTAGATATGGTTGAGTAACAGGATTAGGGAATATGCTAAACTCGTTAGGCTCTTCATTTGCTAAAATTTTATTGACTGTTAAAATGGCTTCACCAGAGGTTAACTGATATTTGTACTTATTACTGACAATACATCTGACAGTGAGTCCATTAGCAGCAAAACCGACTTTTTTCAAGGTTATTTTTTTAGTGTCTAAACCTTCAACAGAATAGTTATTAGTTGTACTTGATAAGTTTACCCAATTATTTGAATTTTTGTATTGCCACAAATAAGAAAGAGTGTCTTTTGAAGTAGTTATTTCAAAATTGGCAGTTCCACCTTCTAAGATTGAAGAACTTTGTGGCGACTGCGATATTGCGAAAATTTCTTTTACTGTGATTTTTGATGAATTAGTAATCAGGGTGTCAGTTAATGAATTGGCTAAACACCTAACAGTAAGATTATTGGCAATTAATTTTACACCAGACAAAGTTAGGTCTGCAGTTTTTTCTCCTTTCACGATAAATTCTTTATCGTTTGGAGTCAGGTTTTCAAACTTTGTGCTTCGTTTCACTTGCCATTGATAATTTACATTATTTCTACCAGCAGTTGTCACGTTATACGTAATAGATTCACTCTCAAATATCTCTTTGTTTTCGAGCTGATTGGTAATAGCAAAAACGCCATAAATAGCCAAATTTACGGGTGTAGAATAGATAATTTCTTTGGTATTGTCGTCAGTAACTTTACATCTAAATTTATAATTATTAGCACTGATTGAGCATTTGGTAAGACCCAGCAAATTTGTTTTTTCACCAACAACTGTAAATTCCGTATATTTACCATTTTTCAAATCTTCCCATACACTTCCTTTATTAACTTGCCATTGAAGAGATAAATTATTACCCGTTATTTTTATTTGAAAGCTTGTATTTTCATCAACACCGATCACTTTGTTAGTAGAAGATGAATTAACAGTTATTTTCTCATTTCCACCTGTTAGTTTTATTAAACGACTTGGCGATGTTGAGTTGTTGGAATACCATAAATTATTTTTTGAATCAAATTTCATATCGGAAGTGTAGCTATGCCAATTATTAAAGGTATTTTTCAATACCCCTGAACTTTGTAACACCGATAAATCTGATTTTGTAAAATAAAAATCAGAAATAGGAATCCAAATGTTATTCTTGGTATCTATAGCTACTTCATCACCTTGAAGGGAATCAAATTGAGTCCATTTATCATTTTTATATTTTTGAATACCGAAATGATTTTTTACCCATACAGTCCCATCATTATCGACTACAATATCGTATGTATTATCAAAATAAAAACTGCTATAAATAGTTAGAATTGATGTTTTGAGGTTATATTTCAGTAGATTATCACCTGCCATCCATATATTATCGTCATTATCTGAAACGATTTTTTGTATTCCATATTTAAATGTTGGGAAATTAGTAACTTTTGTACTCAAATCAGTCCAAGACTTACCATCATAACTTTGAATTTTACCATCATCTGTACCAACCCAAATGGTATTATTTTTATCAATGCCAATACTTGAAATACTGCTTTTGAAGTTTGAATACAGATTCCAATTATTTCCGTCAAATTTTATTAATCCATAAGCACAAGAGAACCACTTATTATTTTGTGAATCAATTTTTAAACTTCCCCAAAATTCTCCAGAGGTAATACTTGAAGGTATTTTGATAGATTTCCATGTACTTCCTTGTGTATAAATTAAATTTTCATTTGCCCCCACTGCCCATGTTTGGTCGTTTTTGTCAATCGCAAACGATTGGTCAATACTTAATTTTAAAATATTAGTAGGAAAGTCGTTAGGTTGAAAAACATTGTTCGTTAATTTTTGTATTCCATCTGGATTACTTATCCAAATCGAATTATTTTTATCAACACCCAAGATGTATAGATAAGGAGTGAAAGACCCTAATAATTTTTCAAACTTCCCGTTGGTATATTTAAGTAAATAATCTGAATACCCTAATCCAGCTGAAATGAATAACGTATTGGATTCATCAATAAAAATATTTCGTATAGCACTATAATTATTGGATGGATTCCCCGAGTCCTGAAGTTGTATAAAAGTAGTAGATTTCCCATCATACTTATAAAGCGACGTATTGTTTGATATCCAAAGGTTATTCTGTTTATCTACTGCAATTGGTGCTTTACTATTGGTAATAGTTTCCAATGCAACCCAACTTTTTTCATCAAAACTTACAATTCCTTTACTGGTTGAAAACCATTTTTTATTATTGCCATCTACTACAATTTGAGCAATAGACTCGATTGATGTTAATGAATTAGTTTTGTCAAATTGCTTTATTTCTGCATTGTTGATACTATAAACACCTTTACTATTTGTACCTACCCAAACTTTATTGTTATTGTCTATTGCGATTGTGGTAGCCATTATAGAGCTATAAAGAGTCCACTGTTTTTTATCAAATAGTACAAGACCAAGGTCAGTTGCAAGCCATAATGAGCCACTTTTGTCAATTTTTACATCGCTTATATTATTCGTTGGAATCTCTGAATTGAAGGTATTAAACCAAGTATAGCTATTATTTTTAGTATCATATTTATAAAGCCCTTCCCCAGCCGTTCCAATCCACATAAATTCAGCCTCTGCAACAGTTGAGGTAGCGTAAAAATCATTAAAATACGCCTCTCCTGCACCACGATTATACTGTGCTTTAGTAGAAAAAAAAGAGAAAATACTTAGACAAATAATGATGATTTGTAGTTTTATTTTTTGCATGGTTTTCTTATTTAAGGGTGATTTGTGGTTTTGTTTTTAATGCAAAGAGGGATCTTAAATATAAACCATCATTATATAGCAATGACATTTGTTGGTTTAATTATATATTATGTAAATGGTTGAATGTGAAATTTTAAAAAATATCGGCTGATTAATAGACAAAGAGTTTGCTAATCCAGCCTCTTTATCTAAAATGTGAACAGTGGCACCGTTACTGAGTTCGTATATTTTTGTCCCTCACTTGTCTTTGATTTAGAGTAATGAAGCAGTTATTATTATCATTTATTATCAATCGGTTATAATTACCAAGCATACTCTTAATGCCCCAATTATCAAAAAACATTGGATATAAAATTGAACTCTCCCATGTCGAGACATCATTACTTCTCCAACACCAAACTCCAAGGGAACTAAACCCAGAGCCTTTGATTTATCAAGGCTCAAAACTTTAAGAATTGGTTTTGCACTATTGCCAGATTTGGCAATAGTGAAAAATTGTATGACCGAAGTTAATAATAATAAGGTGAGTCTAATTAATATTAAAATGATTTTGAGCTGGATGCTGTTTGATTAATGTTTTATTGTTCATTTCCGCTAATAGACCCATGAAATACGTTTCCATAAGTTGTTAGCATTGTTGGGGTAGAGTAAAGAATATCCGATGTGTCAAAAACCCATTTTACTCCACTGCCATTATCAGGATCAAGGCAATATACTTTTTTATTATTTCCACATACATAAAGCACTCCACTCGTTACCATAAGCCCATTTACAACGCCTACGGATGTATTATTCCATAGTTTTGTTCCATCTCCAACATTTATAGCATACATCCACGCATCACCACTGTAGATGCTTCCTGCCTCGGTAAATGGACTTGAATAAATTGAACTTAGTGTTTGATATTTCCACTTTAATAAGCCAGTTTTAACATCAATAGCATATATTTTACCATCTCCGCACCCTATTATAAGGAAGCTATAGGGTGTATTCAAAGTTGGGCTTGATCTAATGCCTGTACCCGTTGAATACCCCCATATTTTTACTCCAGAAGTCGCATTTAATGCAAATATTTCACCCGCTTCATCGGCACCATAAACAACATTGTTTACTACTGCTGGACTCGACCCCACGAAGTCTTTTGATAAATATTCCCATTTTTTTGCTCCTGTTTTTGCATCAAAAGCATACATTTTTTTATCATTACTACCAACATAAACCACGTTATTGACAACTGTTGGACTTGATTTGATGCCACTTCCAGTAGTGTATTCCCATGTTTTTGTTCCCGTAAGGGCATCAAGAGCATATACTTTTTTGTCAAAACTTCCAAAATATACAGTTCCATTTGATACCATTGGACTTGAACTTAACCACTGTGTTCCAGAACTATAAGCTCCCACTATTGATGCTCCTGTCTTAAACCCCCATTTTTTTTCACCAGTTTTAACATCATAAGCGAATGTACCTGTAACGGCCGTAACAATAACCAAACCTTTATAGCAGGTAGCGTTGCAACGTATTGGGTTTCCATCAACATTTACTGACCATTGTTGATTGCCTGTTTTGGGATTAATGGCATAAAAATCTCCATTATCATTTCCAACAAAAAGGGTTTGAAGATCTTCTCCTGGAATACTGATAAATACCTTATAAACTTTTGTGGTTCCGTCTTCTGCTTTTACTGTATAAGTTACAGGATTTGTGAAATCTTGGTTTACTCCTGAAAGTGGAGAAACAGTTGCCAAAGTAGATAGTTTAATGGTGGGTACTAATGTTTTTAAATTTGTACCAAAAGGCACAGTTAGCGTTATGTTTCCAGTTATTTGGTCAATGGCACCTAATACATCTGGATTTAAACCTGCCAAACGAAATTCTGTTATTTGTTTTTCTGTTGATTTAGCTATTGTAATCTTGACTAAATAATCTTGCTTTGTACCATCTTCCGCTGTAACAGTATATTTGACTGGACTCGTCGTAAAATCTTGTGCTTTTCCAGATTCTGGACTTACTGTAGCACCTGCCGAAAGAATAATTGTGGGTACAAGCGTTTTTAAATCGGTTGTGCTTGGTACGGTTGCCTCAATATTTAAACCTGTAATCGTGGCTTTAACTTCGGGATTTAAACCCGAAAATTTGAATTCTGTAATGGCTTTCTCAGAAGACATTTTTACATCTACTACCACCGTATAGATTTGGCTTGTGCCATCTTCGGCAGTAACGGTATATTTTACAGGATTGGTAAAATCTTGGGCAATACCTGTGGCTGGACTAATAGTGGCTTTGGCACTTACAGTAATGCTGGGTATTAATGCCTTTCGGTCTGTTTTTGGAGCAACTACAATTCTTATATTTCGAGAGGTTTGGTCAACCGTGTTCGATTCTTCTGTAACATTATTGATTTTAAACGTAAGTATCTGTTTATCAGCACTTTTTGGGGCAACAGTAATTGTTTCTTTACAAGCATATAAAATGAAACTAATAGCAGTTAGCAAGAATAGTATTTTTTTCATGTGAATATTTGGTTGATTATAGTTTAATTGTACGGCTTATCAAACCATTGATTGAGATGTTTAATTAAGATTGTTAAAATTATTACCTTGTCATATCCACTTTGGCAAAAACATAATCAAGCGTAATTTTATTACATTGATTATCCAAAATGGCTAAAATAAAGCCGATTGAACCATTGCCTGGGGCAGAGGCTTTTACGGATAATTGATTATTAGCAATTGACCACGTTCTTTTGGTGGTTTTTACACCATTGATTTCACCATCAACCAAAAACCCAGCGTCATCTATGAAGGTGCCATCTGTATTAAAAGTTACTTTGCTTGAACCCGTGGGAGCTTTTACAGTCCACGTGCCAATAATATTTTTATCCACCGCAGGAGCCACACAGGCTTGGTCTTGGGATTTGCTACACGCCATACATAATGAGACGAGTAACATTAATAATAGTTTTGTCTTGTTCATTTTTGTTTAAAATTTGGAGAGAATCAAAAAGTGTTTATTAACTAAATTTACATATTAGGAGAATCATTTTAAGGTAGCTTATTGAAACTAATTAGTTTTTATTGTTGGGTGATACCACAAAATAAAAAACAATTTGCTCCACAATTTTGATTCTCTCCTAATACGTAAATTAGCACTAAAAGTAACGGTAAAATGGGGCTAAAAATGACAAGAATAAGTCTTATGATTAATAAGAAGCCCCACTTTGAGGAATGTTATATGCTTCTGCCAATTCTTGGTAAGTTTTAAAATCAGCAGCCTTACGACCATTTTTTGCAGGAAGACCAATCGGAATATAGACGAATCTAACTTTAGGTTTCATACTTGAAATAATGCCAGAAAAGTTATCGGTATCCTTATAATTATTTGATGAAAACGTGATTGTTAATTTAGAATCAAACTCTGGAACTGTTTTTAGCCCAACAATATTAAAAAAGGCGGTACTACCATCCGTTATTAGAAAAGAGCCATAATCATACTTTTCTGAAAAGATAAACTCTTCTTTTGCAGGATTGATAATGCTATAATAAACATAAAAACTACCCACAGGTTCTTTAGTGGTTGCATCTCTTACTACACGAGAATCTAAGGTAGAAAAATAATCAA
>JAAFIU010000333.1 GCA_013298805.1 Cytophagales bacterium
TTGACCCAACTAAAGTAACTCGTTTAGCTTTAGAAAATGCAGCCTCAATCGCAGGATTGTTGTTAACAACAGAATGTGTAATTGCAGACAAACCAGCGGCAGAAGCTCCACACGCACATGGTGGTGGCGGAATGGGCGGAATGATGTAATTCTGAATTCGTTTCAAAATAAAAAAAACTCCCCTTGAATTTATTTTCATGGGGAGTTTTTTTATGGATTTGATTGTACTTTTGTTGTCTAAAATTAATTCAAAATTAAACTTCGAACTTCCAACATCGAAATATAATAATGCCAAATCATCAAGCCATTTTTCTTTCAAACGAAGTAAATAAACAAGCATTTATTCAACATATTTTATCTCAAAAAAACACTGGAATTTTAGCCGATTTTGATGATTTACAAGGAACGCTTTTTTCGAAAATTAAAATTGATGAAATCTTGGATGAAGAAGACCGTCACGGTTTTACAGAGGTTACAAAATCGCAGAATAGAAGCTTAAAATCAATGTCGAGTGGAGAGCAGAAAAAGGCTTTGTTAGACCATATCATGACTACAAAAGTTGATTATATCATTTTGGATAATCCTTTTGATAATCTTGATGTGAAAATAAGAGAATCGTTGCTGAGTAAATTAATTGAAGTTCAAAATCAAGTTGTACTTATTCAAATTATTCATCGCAAGCGAGATTTATTGCCTTTTATTAATAATTTTATTACCGTTGATAAAGATAATAAATTACACATTTGTGCTGATAAAGATGAGTTTATGAAGGCGGAATGCGATGATTTATTAGTGGGGGCAATTCCTTCTACGACGCATATTTACGCTGAAATGAAAGATGAACTAATTGTTTTTGATAAAGTGAATGTGAGTTACAACGAAAAGCCTATTCTAAAAGACATTACATGGACAATTGGAAAAGGCGAATTTTGGCATCTAATAGGTCCAAATGGAGCAGGAAAAACCACAATATTATCCATGATTACGGGCGATAATCCGAAAGGCTACGGACAAAATTTGTATTTATTTGGCAGAAAAAAAGGCTCAGGAGAAACGGTATGGGATATTAAAGATAAGATTGGCTACGTAACGCCAAGTATGACTGATCTATTTAGTACCAGACATACTTTGGAACAAATGATTGTTTCAGGATTTTATGATTCAATCGGTCTTTACGTCAATCCGTCTGATTTGAACGTAAAACTTGCGAAAGAATGGTTGGCTTTGGTCAATATGTCGAGCCTTGGGAATACTTTATTTTGCTTTTTAACGTCTGGGCAGCAACGTTTAGCCTTGATACTTAGGGCAATGGTAAAACATCCTCCTCTGATGATTTTGGATGAAGCTATCGCAGGATTAGACGACCATAATACTCATTTGGCAATTGCTCTGATTAATAAAATTGCTAACGAAACCAACACAACTATTTTGTATGTGTCTCACAGAACTGAAGAAGGATTAAACCCAAGAAGTATTTTTACTTTAAATCCTTCGGAACATGGTTCGGAAGGAATAATTAGGAACAAAATATTGTAAAACAAGGACGGCTTCCTTCAAAAGGAAGCCGTCCTTAATATTTTGAGAATTAAAACAACCAAAGAAATTTCTTTGGCGTTGGTGTTTCAAAATACATTTGTTCATTCGTTATTGGATGTACAAACGCTAAGACCCAAGCGTGCAAACCTAAGCGTCCGATTGGGTCTGTTTTTGCACCATATTTATCATCTCCAACGATTGGGAAACCAATATCTTTCATGTGAACACGAATCTGGTTTTTACGTCCCGTCTCCAAATTTACCTTTAACAAACTATTATGTTCGCTTGATTTGATAACTTCATAATGTGTAATAGCATGTTTTCCGTGGTCAGGATTTCGGGAAGAATAAACCGTAAGGGCTTTATTTTCAACTAAATAAGACTCTATCGTTCCGTCTTGTTCTTTTACGCAACCTTCGGTTACTGCCAAATAGGTTCTTTCCTGAATGGTGGCGTTCCATGATTCTTGAAGAAGTCCTTGCACTTTTTCGCTCTTAGCAAACATCATCAAACCCGAGGTTTCACGGTCGAGACGGTGAACCACAAAAATTCTGTTTCTTGGGTCTTCCTTCTTCACGTGGTCACTCAAAATACTGTAAGCATTGTGCAGTTTTTGCTTTTCAGTAGCGATAGAAAGTGTACCTTCGCTTTTTTCAATGATGATTAAATAGTCGTCTTCAAATACGATTTTAAGCCCTTTGTAACGTTGTTCTTGCGGAGCTTTACTATCCTTAATATCAACAACTTGATTGGGTTTTAAGACATGGTTAAATTGGGTAACCATTTTATTATCCACCAATATTTGTTTGTCTCTGAGAAGAGATTTTACGTTATGACGACTCTTATGGGGCATACTTGCCAAAAGAAATGTCAGTAGCTGAATTTCTTCGGTAACTTCAAAATTATTTTTGTTTGTTTTAGCTTCTTTAGCTTGTTGAGGCTTATCTTTTTTGATAAATTCTTTCATGATTATATTTTTTCGTAAACAAAGGTAGATGTTTTTTTGAAGTTCTTAATTCAATGTTTCATTTTCGATATGATTCTTGGTAGCTGCATTGATTTCATTCTTCACTTGTTTTATCGTATCAGTGTATTATTTTCGTAGAAAAGTTTTGAGAAATACCACTCAAATTCAAATAAATCGAGCAAAAATTAGTGATTCGATGCTTGTGATTCGAAGTTCAATGTTCGGAGTCAAAAACCTAAACATTGAATCACGCACATCAAACATCAACCACTAAACATTAAAATATGAATTTTACCTCCGAATTTAGTAATACTGAGCAGTGGTTTTTGGCAGTTTTTATGATATTGTACCTGATTTTTTTAGGGCGAATATTTTGGATTGCCCGCCGTTTAGGCACTTCTGCTGGTTCAAGTGTGCTGAAATTTTTGTTAAGAAGTGTGTATTTTGGATTGATGTTGTTGGCATTATTAAACCCATCTTTTGGCGAATTAAAGGGAACTATTAAAGCCCAAGGAAAGGATGTTTTGTTGTTAATTGATATTTCTAAATCGATGGATGCGACTGATATTCAGCCGAGTAGGTTAGAAAAAGCAAAGTTTGAGATAAACCGATTTGTTAATCATTTTAATAAAGATAGAATTGGCTTAATTGTGTTTTCAGAAGATGCACTTTTATTATCGCCATTGACTTTTGATAACAGTGCTATTAATTATCTTGTTCCAAAAATAAATACCGATTTACTGCCCGAAGGCGGTACAAATTTCACACCTGCCCTTGAATTGGCGGTTGACCGTTTATCCAAAGTGAAAGCAAAAACACAGGCAAAGGTGATAGTTTTTGTCAGTGATGGCGAAAATTTTGGCAGTGAAAATAAAGCCATAACTACTAAAATAAGACAAAAAGGAATCAATTTCTTCACCGTTGGAGTAGGTACTAAGGACGGGATAACTATCAGAGATGGAAAATCTTTTAAAAAAGATAAAGATGGAAATATTGTAGTGACAAAATTAGAAACAGCTTCATTAAAGAAATTAACCGCTGAAACAAATGGCAACTATTTGGAAATTAATAGTGTTTCTAAAAGTATGAATGAGTTAATAATTGGGGTTGAAAACATTGAAACTAACCTTATTGATGAGCGTCAAATTGATGTTATCGCAAATAAATATTTTTATTTTCTAATCATTGCATTATTTTTGCTCGGAATTGATGTGTTCTTCACTGTAAGAACCTTTCAATTGTAGTATTGCCCTCCTCTTTTTTCCCATTCTACATCTGGTTTTAATGAATAACGGATTTCCGTTGTCAATATTTATGTTGAGTTGCTAAATTATGCTAACTTAACGTTTTACTAAACGAATAAAATTATTAATTCAATTATTTTTTACATATTTCTCTGGATAATTGACAATAGCTCTTTTACGAAAATAAATATTCGTAACAAAGCAACCATGGAAGCTCAGAAAGCCTTTCTAAAAGGTGATTTTCAAGAAGCGTCTTTACAGTATCAATTGTTGGCAAAGCAATCTTTTTTTACGCCCTCAGAAGTTACGCTAAATTATGCTCATGCTTTGTTTGAACTTAATGATACGCTTGCCGCTCGTAAAAAATATGCCCAATTAGTTAGTTTAAAAGAACCCAATTTGGCATCAACAACCTATTCTCAATTAGGAATTATTTTCTGTAATGAAAAAGATACTTTGCGAGCTTTGGCATTGTTTAAGGAAGCATTGATATTGAAACCCGATAATGAAATTGCTCGTTATAATTATGAACTTTTAAAGAAACAATATCACGCAAAAAAAAATAAGCAAGAATCAAAAAGTCAAACGAATAAACAACAAAATCCTCCGAGTCCGCAACAACAAAATTCAGAAGTTGCCAATGATAATTCTCAAAAAGAATTATTGAAGACTTTAAAAAAT
>JAAFIU010000124.1 GCA_013298805.1 Cytophagales bacterium
TACTTTTACGTCCGTATTGAAATTCTTGAAGCTGTAAAATTCGTCTTTACGAACCACAGAATCGGGCATAAAATTGGTTGAAATATGCGAATGGTCTTTGATGATAAATTTACCATTTTGCACATTTGATACGTTTTTACCTGGGTGTCCGTTGAAATAACCACCAACTAATTTTCCGTACCACGGCCAATCATATTCCGTATCCGAAGCAGCGTGAACGCCCATAAAACCACCGCCCGCTTGAATATATCTTTCAAAAGCGATTTGTTGTGGTTCGGTCAATATATTTCCTGTGGTACTATTGAAAATAACGACTTTGTATTTCTTTAGATTTTCTTCGTTGAAATTGGCGGCATTTTCTGTCGTATCAACCTCAAAACCATTGGCCTTACCCATATCTTGAATGGCTTTGGTACAAAATGGAATGGAACTATGACGATAGCCAGCAGTTTTAGAGAAAATCAATACCTTTTTTCCCTGCAAGGGATTGGAGGTTTGAGCATGAAGCATTGTAATTCCTACAGTCAAGAGGGTTAACAATGCCGATAATATACGTTTCATAAAGGAAGTATTTTGTTGGGTGAATTTGTAAACACACAGAAATATTAGAAATGCATGAATATTTCGATGAAATTTTAATGTATAAAATTAACAGTAAATTATAGGATAAAGTTAATTTATCGTAGGCAATTTATTATCAGACTTTGTATGGAAGGGAAGGGGTGGGGTGAAGTTTTTGTAGAGTTACTACCCCCTGACGACGGTTTTTCACCCCGTCAGCGGTTGGTAAATTCCAAAATAAAATTGCTAGCTTTATAAAAAGCTGGCAATTTCAAAATATGATTTAAAATATCAATCTACAAACTAAGCGCATGGTCAGCACTGACTTCTGCTCCTTGCCAAATTTTTTGCGATGTCCACGCTTGGGCTGAACTCGACCAAAATTTATCCGTTTCTGGTAAACCCAAAGGCAGAAGAACCGATGAACAAAGATATGAACTACCCGTCACGACGTAATTTTCAAGAATACTTGGCTGAAAACCGTACAAACCTGGGCGCAACCAACCATTTTTATCAAAAGTATCTTTGTGTTCGGTGGTTTTCCGAATGACAGCGGTTAAGGCTTCTCGCACTTGGGCAGGACTTAATTCGGTGGGCAACATTTGCGTCAAAGACATATTTGCCAAATGATGAAAACAGCCCGCCCGATAACCCAATGAACGCCCGTAAGCCGCAAAAGTGCCATCTGGATTTATCATTCGCTCTTGTATGAGTGCATAACGACCGTGAATTTTATCAGCTTTTTGTTTGAAATTAGCGTATTCTGAATGTTTTGGAAGAGCAACTCTCAAAATTTCATACAAAAATGGTTGAATGACAAATGAGTTGTAATAGTCCCAGTGAAAATCTGAACCATCGCCAAAAGTTCCGTCGCCTTTATACCATTGCTCGTGCTGACGAATGGCATAGTCCAACCGCATTTTATCGTATTCTTCGCCAATATTTAAAAAAAAAGCTTCAATCATTCCCGAAAAAAGTAGCCAATTGTTGAAACCTGGTTTTATTTTTCGAGAAAGTTTAAACGCTTCAATTACATTCTTACGAAGCTGACTATCAGCCATTTCCCAAATTTTTGGGCAACGAATAAGACCCAAAGCTAAAAATGAAGCATCGACCAAAGGCTGAGCAGGCACGTCCCAAGGCATATAATCTTTTGCTTTTGGGTTCGTAGCATTTGCCAAACCTTGAACGGTTAATTTCAAGTACCTTTCTCGCAAAGCCTTTTCTTTATCACTCCCTCCTTCCGATTGCAACCACGGAGCAATTCCAACGATTAATCTGCCAAAACCTTCCAAAGTATTACAAAAAGCATGACTTTCAACGCCAATTTTAGTGCCTTCATTGGGCATATTGGCTTTGAGTTGGTCTTTGGCTAAATTACTCAAAAGTGGTTCGGCAAGTTTTTGGAGATATTCCAACCAAAATTCTCTTGGCGTTTGTGCAACATTCAATGAAATATGACTTTTTGCCTTTCCCGAAAACGGCAAAATTGACGTTAGCCCGATACCTTTTAAAAAAATTCTTCTGAACATAGCTCCTTACTTTTTACCCTTTTTATTCAAGGCTTGGTATCTCAAAAGTGCTTCTAAATAATAATAATCGGCATAAACTAAAGGCACATTAACTTCTGATTTCTGTGGTTTTGAACCAACTGAGTGCATCAAAATGAAGTTGTTATTTTCGCCCAATTTCGCTTTATAAGCGGGTGATGAAAGGCTTTGCAACATCGTTTCTGCCGCTTTGTAGTATCCTTTTCCATTAGCTCCAGGCAAAGTTGATAATTCTAATAAAGCCGAAGCCGCAATTGCTCCTGCCGAAGCATCACGTTCTTCGTTGGGAATATTGGGTGCATTATAGTCCCAATACGGAATTTTGTCTTTCGGTAAATTTGGATTATTCAAAATATAACTCGCAATTTGGTGGGCTTGCTTTAAATATTTTTTCTGTTTTGTTTCACGATACATCACCGTGTAGCCGTATAATGCCCATGATTGCCCTCTCGCCCAAGCAGAATAATCGGCATAACCCTGAGCTGTTTTTTTACGCAAAACCTTTCCGTTTTTATCGTAACAAATTACATGATAAGAACTTCCGTTGGGTCTGAAATGGTGTTTTAACGTGCTATCAGCGTGCGAAAGACAGATATTATAAAACTCTTTATTGCCAGATTCACGAGCCGCCCAGAATAAAAATTCCAAGTTCATCATGTTGTCAATAATCACGGGATAATCAAAAGATTGAAATTTATTCCAAGATTTAATGACACCCACTTTTGGGTCGAAACGAGTAGCTAAAGACTTCGCTCCCGTAAGCATAATATTTTTATACTCTGGATTTTTGGTCAAACGCAAACCATTTCCGAATGGACAATACAACATAAAACCCAAATCGTGCGTACCCGTATTGTATTGCTCTTTTTGAATTGCCATCGTCCATTTTTCGGCAGCGGCTTTCCATTGCGGGTCTTTGGTTTCTTCAAACAAATACCAAAGAGAACCGCCAAAAAATCCGCTACACCACCATTCAGTTGGCATATCTCTTGGCGAACCGTCGGGATTGGTTGATTGGGGAGTTTTGGTAATATCTTGATGCGATTTTAACATTCCTTGATACTGCTGAGCAGCAAAGGCAAATTCTTTTTTTACATCAATTTTCGACTGACTAAAAGCATTAAATGTCAAGGAGACAAGTAATAAAAGGAATGTTTTTTTCATAATTGTTTTTGGTTTTTATAGTTTACATAGTCGTTCCCCTGCACGTTCCAACGTTTCATCGTCTTTGGCAAAGCAGAAACGCAAAACTTTATACTCATTTTTCTGATTGTAAAATACTGAAACAGGAATACTTGCCACCCCAATTTCACGGGTTAACCTGATGGCTAAGTCATAGTCGCCTTCATCAGTAATATTCTGATAATTAACACATTGGAAAAAACTACCGTGTGCAGGAGTATAAATAAAGCGAGAGTCTTTGATACAACTCAAGAACTTGTCTCGTTTTTTTTGATAGAATTTTGGAATGGATAAATAATTGTCAGGTTCTTGCAAGAAATCAGCTAAAGCGTATTGAATGGGCGTAACCGTGCTAAAAGTTAGCCACTGATGTACTTTCCTAAATTCTGCGGTAAGTGCTTTTGGGGCAAGGCAATAACCTATTTTCCAGCCTGTTACGTGAAAGGTTTTCCCGAATGAACCACAAATAAAACTTCTTTCCTGTAAAATGGGATTGCGAAGTAAAGACCAATGTTCCCTTCCGTCAAAAATAATGTGTTCGTAAACTTCATCGCCAATCAAGAAAATATTGGTATCTCTCACAATATCAGCCAATTGTGTTAAGTCGTCTTCGCTCAAAACCGTTCCCGTTGGATTATGTGGCGTGTTCAAAATTATCAATTTTGTACGTTCCGTAATGTTAGCTTTTACGATGTTCCAATCAATTTTATAGTCATTTTCGGGCGTGAGCGTTACATATACGGGCGTACCTCCGTTGAGCGTAACGGCGGGTGCGTAGGAGTCGTAACAAGGTTCGAGCAGAATAACTTCATCACCCTGATGCACAACAGCTACAATGGCTGCGTAAAGTGCTTCCGTTGCTCCCGAAACGACGGTAACTTCCGTATCTGGGTGGTAATTGACTTGATACGCATCACTAATTTTCTGAGCTATTACCTCACGAAGTGGCTGAATACCCGCCATCGGAGCGTATTGATTCATGCCTTTTTTGAGATAATGCGTAACTAAATCAGTCAGTTTTGGCGAGCAGTCGAAATTTGGAAAACCCTGCGAGAGATTTAACGCACCGCAATCAGCGGCTAATTTTGACATGACAGTAAAAATAGTAGTTCCTGTATTGGGTTGTTTTGAGGTGATGTTCATTCGTAATTTTATCTGTTAAAACCATTCAAGGCAGCCATGTTCAATAATTCCTTTCACCACAAAATTATCATCAAAAATGACCATATTCGCTTGGTAGTCAGGTTTTATTTTTCCGAGATAATGTGCTGCATTTAACACCTCAGCAGGGTAGGTGGATGCCATTCTGAGGGATTCTTCGAGTGGAATACCAACTTGCTCCACACAATTTTTCACGCCTTGCATCATGCTGAGTGCTGAACCCGATAACGTTCCTTTAGTGTCGGTGTAATGTGTTCCTGCATGAATGAATTTATAATCGCCCGAAACATCGTTAGTTACAGCATCTGTTATCATTAACAGGCGTTTGCCCATTATTTTCTTAGAAATTCTAACGCTGTTAAAATCCACATGAATTCCGTCGGGAATGATGCTCGCCCAAACGTCAGAATCGTAGGTTGCTCCAACCAAACCTGGTTCACGGCTTTGAAATTGCGACATAGCATTGAATAAATGTGTAACCCGTTTAATGCCTTTTCCAAAAGCATCCATTGCTTGCTGATAAGTGGCTGAACTATGACCCGCCGCTATGATAATATCACTGTCCAAAAGCAGTTGTAACTGCTCATCCGTAAATTCTTCGGGGGCAATGGTCATGTAAGTAGACAAACCATCGCAGGCTTCAATAATCGTTTTTAATTCCTCTTCGGTGGGTTTTCGGATAAACTCTGCTACGTGAGCGCCTCGTTTGGGAAAACTGAAAAAAGGACCTTCGAGGTGTAACCCAATTAAGCCTTTTCCTCCATTTTTTAGATAATCTTTGGCTACTTGAATGGCTTCTAATATTTTATCTAAAGGAGTTGAAGAAAGGGTGATTTGAAAATAGGCTGTTCCTTGACGACGAATCTCAAGATACGTCTGCCGAATCGTTTCTTCTGAGGTTTTTGAATTATATAAACTTCCACCACCTCCATAAATTTGGATGTCTATAAATGAAGGAGCGATGTTAAAGTGTTTTAAATCAATTATTTGCAGGTCTTCGTCCATTTCTTCAATGTCTTCTTCTACAATAAATTTATTGATTTTTTCACCTTCAATTAATATAATTTTGTCTTCGATAATTTCTTCAGAAGTGAATATTTTACCATTTTTGAGTGCGTACATAAGATGATTTAATAACGGTTTTAAATAAATGCTTTTGCTCTTTTAAACTTACTCTAAGTTAAGGCTTTTACTAATTACTTTTATGTTTTTAGTAAGCATAATTGATTAGAAAAGAAGGAATTATCCTTATCTTTGACAATTGAAATGAAAGTTTATTTTATCATTTACCATGAATATTTTTGAAAGACAACAAGAACACATGAGAGAAATTTTGAAGGCTGAAATAGAAAGAGGACAAGCTTTTTTGACAGAAAATAAAAAAAGACCAGAAGTTACTGAAACAGAAAGTGGTCTGCAATATGAAGTTATTGTAGAAGGCACAGGTCCAAAACCAAGTGGACCAAGAGCAAAAGTGCTTACGCATTATCACGGAACAACCATCGACGGTGTTATTTTTGATAGCAGTGTTTTGCGTAACGAACCAATTAGTTTTGGTTTAAATCAAGTGATTACGGGTTGGACAGAGGGTTTGCAATTAATGCCAACGGGTAGTAAATACAAATTGTATCTTCCTCATCATTTGGCTTATGGCGAGCGTGGTGCAGGTGCTGATATTCCTGGAGGAGCAACTTTGATTTTTGAAGTTGAGTTGTTGAAAACGAACTAATGCAGGTGTCAGGATTTAGGTTTTAGTATTGCATCTAAGCTTTAGAGTAAACACAAAAGGCGTTAAAAATGATTTTATTCATTTCTAACGCCTTTTTTATCGTCAATGTCTTAGCTTCTACCTTTGTAGGTAGGCTTTTCTATGCTTGTATTTCCGTAAGCAGGACAAGTGTTTTTTCTCGCACATGATGCCAATGATAGCACTGCTAATAATCCAAAAATGATGGTCGCTTTTTTCATGATTCAGTATTGTTGTGGGTTGTGTAAGGATGAGTTACACAACAAAATTACGAAAAACCGTTTTAAATATTGTTCTACAAGTAATTAATTTTCAAAGGGTTAGCGGAAATCAACTTTTCTCCATTTCTCCTGTATTACTGTTCCACCAATGACATTTGCTCTGCCAACTCCATATCTTCTTTACTAATCAACAATACTTTTTCTTCTTGTTCTTGAACTTTGTCGCCGTAGCCCAAAATTGTCATCATGCCTTCTTTGCCCTGTTCGTCGGCAAATAAGCGAGTTGTGATTGTCCCATCCTCCAATCTGTCCACAATTACGTGTTTTGGAGCAGGAATTAAACAGTGCTGAATTCCGCCGTAGCCACCCAAAGATTCTTGGTACGCTCCCGTGTGGAAAAATCCGACAAATTGACGCTCCTGACCTTCTTCGTAAATTGGCAAATATAAATCTGAACTGTGAGCCTCGGTATTATAAAAATCCATCGAATCGCAGGTCAAACCACCTAAGTTTACTTTCTGATATGGGAAATTCCAATTATTTACAGGAAGCATAATGTACTTCTGGTTCATACCCCAAGAATCTGGTAATTGTGTAATGAAAGAACCATCAATCATATACCATAACTCCTTGTCATTCTGTAACTTCTGGTCGATAATTTCGTACAAAACTGCTCCACTTTCTCCAACAGTATATGACCCAAATTCGGTGAAAAGGTTAGGTACGGGAACGTTACTTTTATTGCAAATCCATGAAATAGACTCCACAATTTCATCAATCATTGATTGATAATCGTAATTGAATTGTAAAGAAGTTTGTATTGGTAAACCGCCACCCAAATCAATTGAATCAAGTTCTGGACAAACCTTCTTTATCTCGCAATATTTGTAAATAAAACGGCTCAATTCTGACCAATAATAGGCACTGTCTTTAATACCCGTATTGATGAAGAAATGTAACATTTTTAATTTATAACGACTACTTCCTTCAATCTTATTCTTGTATAATTCCATGACATCAGAATATCTGAGTCCCAGACGAGAAGTATAAAAAGAGAAATCAGGTTCTTCATCCGTTGCAATACGAATACCTAAATTTACAGTTTCTGCCGTAACAAATTTATCGTAAAAATCAATCTCTTTTAAGTTATCCAAAATAGGAATGCAATTGAAACCTTCATTGATTAACTCACTGATATACTGCGTGTAAAGAGGTAATTTATACCCATTGCAAAGAATATAAGTCTGTTTTGAAATCTTATTCTTTGAATGTAAATCTCTAATGATTGAAATATCAAAAGCAGACGAAGTTTCGAGGTGAACATTGTGACTCAAAACCTCTTCAACGATAAACTTGAAGTGGGAAGATTTTGTACAATAACAATAAGTATAATTTCCTTTGTAATTGTACTTTTTGATGGCATTTTTGAAAAGCCTCTTTGAGTTTTCTATATGCTCGCCAATCTTGGGAAGATACGTAATTTTAAGAGGCGTACCATATTGCTGAATAATGTCCATTAAAGGAACATTATTGAACAAAAGTTCATGGTCTTGGTCAATGTTGAACTCCAACGTCGGGAATTCAATCGTTTGGTCAATCAGGTCAATGTAGTTCTTCATCCTAAGCTAAAAAGCATAAATGGTTTTTTTAGTTGAAAAATATTGTCAATTGGAAATAAACCAATCCCACAAAAAGCGTGCAAAAGTGCAATAAAAGTATGACCTTTGCAAGTAAATAAATTGTATTTATTTTATATTTAACGTTCGGTTTGTAAAATTAGTTTATTGATAGCGAAAGGCGAAGAGCGAAAAGTGATGAAATGACTCTATTTTCGCTTTTCGCCCCTCGCTTTTCGCTCATTTTTTCTTTATGCAAAAAATTCACTTCATTGCCATTGGCGGTGCTGCCATGCACAATTTAGCTATTGATTTACACAATAGAGGCTTTTTCGTTACTGGTTCTGACGATGAAATTTATGAACCCTCACGGACATTATTGGCGGAAAAGGGTTTGTTGCCCGCTGAAATGGGTTGGTTTCCCGAAAAAATTACGGCTGATTTAAGCTGTGTTATTTTGGGAATGCACGCTCGTTTGGACAATTCTGAATTAGCGAAAGCACAAGAATTAGGCATAAAAATTTATTCTTATCCTGAATTTATTTACTCGCAAAGTCTTCATAAACAGCGTGTTGTTATTGCGGGAAGTCATGGAAAAACAACCATAACTTCCATGATTCTGCACGTGCTGAAATACCATAATCGTCAATTTGATTATATGGTTGGTGCAAGAATTGAAGGTTTTGATACGATGGCGAAATTGTCGGACGCACCCGTAATTGTGATTGAAGGTGATGAATATCTCTCTTCGCCAATCGACCGCCAGCCTAAATTTTTGCATTATCATCCACACGTAATGTTGATGTCGGGCATTGCTTGGGACCATATCAATGTCTATCCAGATTTCAACGACTACGTTCATCAGTTTGAATTATTGGCTAACGAATTGCCCAAAGCAGGAAGTTTTATTTATGATGAAACAGATGCTTTGGTAGAAAAAATTGGTTCAGTAGAACGTGAAGCTGTGAGACGATTACCATATCAAGCTCATGCAAGCAAAGTGCGTGATGGTAAGACATTCTTAGTATTACCTAATAAAAAGGAGTTAGAAATTGAGGTTTTTGGAGAACATAATGTCAAAAATTTGAATGGTGCAAAATTGGTACTTTCTCAAATTGGTATTGATGATGAGGAGTTTTACGCAGCGATTCCGTCATTTAAAGGAGCGGCAAAGCGTTTAGAATTGGTTGGCAAAAATGAAGAAACGGTAATTTACAAAGATTTTGCTCATGCACCTTCTAAAGTTGAGGCAACGACCAAAGCATTGAAAGCACAGTTCCCGAACCGTCAATTAGTGGCTTGTTTGGAGTTGCATACCTTCAGTAGTTTGAATAAAGATTTCTTGGGAGAATACGCCAATAAATTAAATGCAGCGGATGTTCCAGTGGTGTATTTTAGTCCTAAAACGTTGGAGCATAAAAAGTTACCTGCCATTTCACCCGAAGATATTAAAGTACATTTCAACAATCCAAATCTTCAAGTTTTCACAGACAATGAATCGCTGAAAACATTCCTTCTTGCACAGCGATGGCGTGGCTCAAATTTACTGATGATGTCGTCAGGGACTTTTAATGGTCTGGATTTTAACGAATTAGCTAAAACAATTTTGATGTAACACGAACTTTCAGTTCGTCAAAAATAAATTCTGATGTGGAAGCATCAGGTTACTTTTAAATGAAATTCAAAATTCTCCCATCCGATACCCTTTTACCTCATTTTTCTATCCAAGAAGATGAGTTAGGGAAACGTATGGCTAATTTGCAAGAATTTCAGAATACTATTCAAGATTTTACTTTTTATACGTCCAGTTCGGTCGTGTATTCTTCCAAGATTGAAGGCGTAGAAATTGAGTTAGATTCTTATTTAAAACATAAATTATTGGGCGTTAAATTCTTAGTAGATTATACCAAAAAAGCCGATGATTTATTTGAAGCCTATTCTTTTGCGAGAAGTAATATGCTGAATGAAAAGAATATTTTGAAAGCCCATAAATTCATTACTAAAAACTTTCTTAGAGCATCAGAAAGAGGACGATGGCGTGTTTCGCCTATGTTTGTAATGGGTGGAGAAAGAATTCTGTATGTTGCCACCAGTCCCGAACAAGTGAAAGGGGAACTTGTAAAATTTTTTGCCGATTTATTATTGCTTTTGAGAACAGAATTAAGCCTTCGAGAGACTTTTTTTTATGCTTCATTATTGCATCTCGTTTTCCTAAATATTCACCCGCTGAATGATGGAAATGGACGAACCGCAAAGCTTTTAGAAAAATGGTTTTTAGCTTCAAAATTGGGTGATAAAGCTTGGCAAATACCCTCAGAAAAATATTATTATCAAAATAAAAACGAATATTATCACAATCTACAACGCATTGGTTTTGAATATGATACAATGGATTATACCAAAGCCTTACCTTTTGTAAATATGCTTGTAGCTTGTGTGTAACACGAACTTTCCAGTTCGTTCGTCATATAAATATAAAACACCGAAGTGGAAACTTTGGGTTACAAAAACATGAACCGTATTAAACAACTTTTTCAAGAAAAAACTAATAATATTCTTAACGTTTATTTCACCGCAGGTTTCCCGAAAATCAATGATACTATTTTGATTTTGAAGGCTTTGCAAGACGGCGGAGCAGATTTAGTAGAAATCGGAATGCCCTATTCTGACCCTGTGGCAGATGGCGAAACCATTCAGCAATCAAACCAAATAGCTTTGGATAATGGAATGTCAGTAAAGCTACTTTTTGAGCAATTAGCAGGAATCCGTGAAGCGGGCATTACTGTTCCCATTTTATTGATGGGATATGTAAATCCTGTGATACAATTTGGGGTTGAAAGTTTTTGCCAAAAATGCCAAGAAGTTGGTATAGATGGCTTGATTTTACCCGATATGCCTATCAGCGTTTACGAAGAAGAATACAAGGCTATTTTTGATAAATATGGCATTTTAAATACCTTTTTAATTACGCCACAAACTACCGGTGAGCGAATCAGACACATTGATAATATCTCAGATGGTTTTATCTACATGGTATCTTCTGCAAGTACAACGGGTGCGAAATCAGGTATTTCGGTTGACCAAGAAGCCTATTTTGCTCGTGTAAATGCCATGAATTTGAAAAACCCACGTTTAATTGGCTTCGGAATTTCAGATAATGAGACGTTTAAAAAAGCGGCTTCACAAGCAGCAGGAGCAATTATTGGTAGTGCTTTTATCAAATTGATTGGTCAGTCAACAGATTTAGCAGGTGATATAAAAGGTTTTGTGAGTAGTGTTAAAAATGGCTAAATTTTGACCAATGGATTTTGGAAAACTTTCAAAATATGATGTAGAAAAAACAGATTTTACCTTGAAACCCGACAATGCTTTCAATGCAAAAGTATTGTCGGGAACAAGGGTTACAACTCCTGTCATCAAAGTAGGTTGCCCCGTTTGGTCGAATAAAGACTGGAATGGGAAAATCTATCCTCACAATGCTAAAACGCCCGATTTTCTGAGATTATATTCTCAGCAATTCAACACAATAGAACTCAACGTTACGCATTATCAAATTCCAAATGATGAAACGATTGAGCGATGGAAGTCAGAATCAAGTCCTAATTTTACTTTCTGTACAAAATTTCCACAAATAATTTCTCACGATAAATTGTTGCAAAATGCTGATGGACTGACGGATGAGTTTTGTCGTCAAATCTTGAAATTAGGTGATAAATTAGGAATGCCTTTTCTACAATTAGCTCCCAATTTTACGCCAAGACAATTTTCTGTTTTTAAAAAATATTTGAGACAATTGCCTGATAATCTGAAAATTGCCGTTGAATTTAGAAATGAAGACTGGTTCAAGAATGAGAAAGTTTGGCAAGATGCTCTAACTTTATTGAATAGTTTAGGACACGCAACGGTGATTACTGACGTGGCGGGTAGGAGAGATGTAGTCCATCAAAGTTTGTCTATGCCCAAAGCGGTTATACGTTGGGTAGGCAATGAACATCCTTCTGATTATACTCGAATTGACGAGTGGGTTCAAAGAATCAAATTGTGGCTTGAAAATGGTTTAGAAGAGCTGTGGCTTTTTGTGCATATTTGTGAAAATACAATTGCTCCAGAAATGGCCACTTATTGGATTCAACAGCTAAATTTACACTGTAGACTGACGATTAAAGAGCCGAAATTTCTGCCTAAAGTGGAGCAAATGAGTTTATTTTAAAAAAGAATAGCCAACTTTCGAAAGTTGGCTATTCTTTTTGTTATCGTTGTTTCATCAATTTCGCTTCAATGGTTTGTTGCGTATGAGGAACGGCTCTAAGGCGTTCTTTTGGAATTAATTTTCCTGTATCAATACACACGCCATACGTTCCGTTTTTGATGCGGATAAGGGCATTTTCTAACTGAGTAGCAAATTTCTGCAAACGTGCTGCTAATTGGCTCATGCTTTCTTTTTCAGAACTATCAGCTCCGTCTTCCATCAATTTTGAACTTCCACCTGTTACATCCGTACCTGGGTCATTACGTTTATGAAGTGCTTCACGAATGTAGTTTAATTCAGCTCTTATATCATCCAATTTTTTAGTAATTAACTCCTCAAACTCTTTGAGGTCTTCACTCGAGTATCTGGTTTTTTGTTCTACTAATGTCTCCATCTTTACTATGAATAGGGTTTATGGGTTCAAAAATAAGGATTCTATCAACTTTAAAAATTGTTGATCCGTAAAATTTTCACAAAGATAAAATC
>JAAFIU010000294.1 GCA_013298805.1 Cytophagales bacterium
AAGATGTAGTAGGCTTGTCAGAGATACATTGTCTTTTTCTAAGAAGTTGGTAAACCATATTGGAGCTATAAAATACTTCATTTGCCACTACAACAAATACATAGCATTACTTATTTAACACTACCCTCTGAAGTATGTACCAATCGTAAGGCTGTACGGATTCGTGCGAGTAATTCCCCTGCACGAAACGGTTTTGTTAGATAGTCGTTTGCTCCATTATCTAAGGCTTGTACAATTTCAGATTCGGTATCACGGGCGGATAAAATCACAATGGGATTGTTGTACCATTCTCTCAATTTGAGTAAGGTTTGTTGTCCGTCTTCATCGGGTAAGCCCAAATCCAGAATGATTAAATCTGGCGGATGAATAGCCGCTGCAATGACTCCATCTTTTGAATTGCTTGCTAATTGAACTTTATAATCATTAGATTTTAAGGTAATTTCGAGCAGTTTTTGGATTGGCGGTTCGTCGTCAATAACCAATATTGAAGATTTATTCATGATGATGCTTTTTATCGAAAATATCGTTTGGATAACAACTTTTTGCTGGAATTTGAATCGTGAATTTGGCTCCACTACCTACTTGATTTTCTATCGAAATAGTGCCGTTATGTGCCATCACAAACCCTTTACTGATGGAAAGTCCTAAACCTAAACCACCCGTTCTTGAGCCTTTTGTTCTATAAAATTTTTCAAAAACATTTATTAAATCTTCTTTGGGAAAACCATTACCAGTATCAGAAATCATGATAACACATTCTCCTTTTACTTTACGAACATCAATTTTAATTTTTGTTTGTTCGGGCGTGTAAATAATGGCGTTATAAATGATGTTATAAATGGCTTGTTCCATCAACCCAAAGTCTAATTTGAATAGCGGAAGTCCTTGTTCAAAAGAAGTTTCAAGAACATGAGAGTTAAGTTGTGAAGGGTCAAAACGATTGATGACGGTATTAATCAAATCTGACATTTCGCACCAATCTAAATGAGGTTTCATCGAGCCAGAATCTAATCGAGACATATTTAATAGGCTGTTTATTAGGTTGTTGAGCCTAATGGATGCTCCATTGATTTCTTGATACAGTTCAATTTGGTTATTTCGACTAATTTGTGGATTTTCGATTAAAGAGTCAGATGCCCCTAAAATGGTTGCTATTGGAGTCCGTAATTCATGCGAAATAGATTGAAATAAAGTGTCATACAATTTTAAGGCATTTGCTCGGTCTTCTTTTTGTTGTGTAATGCTTTGTAGATGTTTAATTCGTGCGGTAAAAACTGTATTAACAATCACAATGACAAAATACATGATTAACATTAGAGCATCCTCGGTATTGCTAACATACAAGGTGAAAAATGGAGGAATAAAAAAGAAATCCCAAATTAATGCACTGCATAAAGCACCAATTAATACGGGTTTCGGTGGAAGAATCAAAGAAAGTATCGTTACCGAAAATAATAAAATAAGAGCTACTGAGCGATAACCAATATAATTAGAAAATGGATAACATATCATGGCTACCAGCATCGTAACAATGATAGCAAACCAGTAAGCCTTGGGCGATTGTGCAATTTTCTGTAACATACTTTTATCTGATTTGTTGATGAGACAAAAGTATAGGGAAGTTTATAAATACGGTGTAAAAGAAATAAGAAGGAATATAAAGATTTTATAAAGAAGCAGTTTGGGAAATAAAAAAGGCTAAGAAATTTCTTAGCCTTTTTTATTGAACCTGTTTAAATATGAGCTAATTGCTTAGTCATAGATTCGTGGTGTTTAGTGATTTTATTATCTAAATCATCAATCAAATTGACAGACCCAATATATGCCATACTTCTTTGATGAACTTCTCTTGGCTTAATATCCAAAATATCGGTTTGTCCATCAGTTGCTTTTCCTCCTGCTTGTTCAATGACAAATGCTAAAGGATAACATTCATAGAATAAACGTAATTTTCCGTTTTGTGCCTTTCGGGTAGGAGGGTACAAATAAATACCACCTTTCAACAAATTTCTATGAAAATCTCCCACTAATGAGCCAATATATCGAGCCATACAGCCAGATTGCTGTCTCATTTCTTGGATAAATTCTTTGATTGGATTGGTGAATTCATCAAAATATGCCTCATTTACAGAATAAATTTTGCCATCCTCAGGTATTTTCATATCGGCGTGAGATAAAAAATATTCACCCAATGAGTTTTCATAAGTAAATCCATTTACGCCTTTACCAGTGGTATAAACCATGATGGTTGATGAGCCATACAGAATATACCCGGCCGCAATTTGCTTACGTCCGCCTTGCATAAAATCCTCTTGGGTTGCAGGTGTTCCGATGGGGCTAACTCGTCGATAAATAGAAAAAATTGTTCCGATAGAAACATTCACATCAATATTCGACGACCCGTCCAAAGGGTCCATTGCCACCACATATTTGGCATTCAGATTGCCAGTTTGAATAATTTCGTCATCTTCTTCCGACAAAATACCCACAACCTGTCCACCGTTTATCAAAGCTCTAATAAAACGAATATTGGCAATGACATCTAATTTTTGCTGAGATTCTCCTTGTACATTTTCACGACCTAAAGCACCCGTGATGTCAATAAGCCCAGCCCGATTGATTTCACGATTGATGATTTTGGAAGCAAGGGCAATGTCTCTTAATAACTGCGAAAGTTCGCCCGTTGCATAAGAAAAAGCTTCTTGCTGACGCATAATGAAGCGGTCGAGGGTGATGCCTACGGGAAGAGCTAAATTATTATCTTGTTGCATATTGACATATTGGTTTGGAGTTTATGAAAGAATAGCCAACTCTTCAAGAGTTGACTATTCTTATCCTCAAATTTTACCTATTATTCACTAAAAGCCTCCCTGTACTATTATGTTACTTGATAATTCGCTGATAATTTTCTTCAAAAGCAATGGCTAAGGCTTTGGCTTTTTGGTCATAATCATCTTTATTAGCCCAAGTGTTGCGTGGATTCAAGATTTCTTCGGGTACGTTTGGACATCTTTCTGGAATTTCTAAACCAAAAATTTCATGTTTTGTGAATGGAATTCTTGCAAAATCTCCTGTCAAGGCTGCTCTAATCATGGCACGAGTAAATGAAAGTTTCATTCTTGACCCTACACCATAACCACCGCCTGACCAACCTGTATTGACTAACCAAACTTTTACATCGCCTGATTTAATTTTTTCGCCTAATAATTCAGCGTATTTTTTAGGAGCAAGTGGCAAAAATGCCGCCCCAAAACAAGCTGAAAAAGTAGCTTGAGGCTCTTTAATACCCATTTCTGTTCCTGCCAACTTTGAGGTATAACCTGCTACAAAATAGTACATCGCTTGCTCAACGGTCAACTTTGAAATTGGAGGTAAAACCCCAAACGCATCTGCCGTTAAGAAGAAAATGTTTTTTGGCGATGAACCAATCGAAGGAACTGCTACATTCGGAATATAATTAATTGGATAAGCCGTGCGAGTGTTTTCTGTAACACTTTGATTGGTATAATCTACGGTTGTGGTATCACCAATAAATCTGGTGTTTTCCAAAATTGCTCCGTAACGAATTGCTCCAAAAATTTCTGGTTCTTGCTCTTGGCTCAAGTTGATTACTTTAGCGTAGCATCCACCCTCAAAATTGAAGACTTCGTTTTCGTCCCAACCGTGTTCGTCGTCACCAATAAGTTTTCGGTATGGGTCGGCTGATAAAGTCGTTTTTCCTGTACCTGATAATCCGAAGAATAAAGCTGTGTCGCCATCTTGTCCGATATTAGCAGAACAGTGCATTGACAAAACCTTTTTCTCTTCTGGCAAAATATAATTCAATACCGTGAAAATCCCTTTTTTCATTTCACCAGCATAAGCTGTACCGCCAATCAAAATAATTTTTTTCGTGAAATCAATAATCGTAAAATTACCTTGACGAGTTCCATCAATAGCTGGGTCGGCTTCAAACTCTGGAATATTTAGAATAGTCCATTCTGGTTTGAAATTCTCCATTTCTTCATCCGTTGGGCGTAAGAAAAGGTGATTGCAAAATAAATTATGCCAAGCCAGTGTGTTAATTACTAAAATATTGGTTCTGTGTTTTTCAGAAGCACACGCATAAGCGTAACGTGCATATAGTTTTTTGTTGGCAGCAAAGTCAAGCATTTTTTTGTAAAGATTATCAAATTTCTCTACGTCAAAAGTTTGATTGATTTCACCCCAAGCGACGGTATCAGCGGTTTTGTCGTCATAAACAACAAATTTATCTTTTGGAGAACGTCCCGTAAATTTACCAGTATCACACATGAATGCACCTGTGTCGGTAAGTACGCCTTCTCCGTTTTGTAAAGCTTCTTCTACTAAAGTTGAAACTCTTAGATTTAAATGAATATCAGCGTGTAAACTGAAGATTGGATGATTAACGATATTGTTTGCAGTTTTGCTAAGGTTGGTCATAAGAATGTCATGTTTCATCGTTTCATTGTTTTTGTTTTGCCTTTTTTTACAGAATAGAAGCTTTTTTCCTGAATTCCTTAAACAAAGATATACTTGCGGAATAAATTAATCAAGCGAAAATTCGCCAAATATAATATTTTCACTCATTTCTTGGAATAGTTCAATAAAATTAGTCTTTTTGTGTTTTCGTAGCCCCGACTTTAGTCTGTATATTATCGTGAATAAACTAAAGTTTGGATTACAAAAAAACCTGCCCAAAAAATTGAGCAGGTTTTTGTTTGTTGTTCTGGTTGGTTTTTTCATAGAAATCAACGGCAAAAAAACCTCTGAAGACCTAAAAACAAAAAAAGCAGGCAAAACCTGCTCTTCCAAATATCTTCAAGTCGAACGACAACTCCATAAAAGAAATTAACTAAGCCGACCGCTACCAAAGGTTAAGTTCAACATTGGTTTCATGGTTTGGCTTTTAGCCACCACGAAACCTTAGCTATTAGGTGCAGTTTTTTTTCGTCCGATAGCCTATCTTTGATTTTAATTTGTATATTTGTCTTATTATTATCATATTTGCAAATAAATACAAGTTAAGATATGTCCATTTGGAATAATAAAGTTAAGCGAATACTCAAATCTGAGTTAGTCAAGAGAGGTTTGTCCACCGAAGACTTAACCGTTTTACTTAATGAAAATGGTTGTACTGAAACAAAATCAAGCGTTGATAGTA
>JAAFIU010000455.1 GCA_013298805.1 Cytophagales bacterium
ATCAAGCGTTCTGGGAGATTTTGATAAGATAAAATCACATTCTCCGTTCAAGCCTTTACTTTTATCTCCCATTAAATTTTCACCAGAAAACAATTTCAGTTCATCTCTATTCTTGATTCTTATTTCTTGCAAGATTGGATATACTAATGCTTCTGATACCGCTTTTTCGGTTGAAAGTGCCGCATCGGATGCTGTGTCCAAATATGCCAATAATAAATCACTTGGTTGTTCTGCAATCACATTGACAAACAACTTCTTTCGAGATTGTTGTATCCCAAATTTTGTATAAAGGTCTGAAAATGTAAAGTCACGATATGCCATGATAAATAGGGTTAAGTCCTCTTAAACAACGAATCCACAAATTCTTTCTTATTGAAAACCTGCAAATCTTCGATTTTCTCGCCAACGCCAATGTATTTTACTGGAATTTTCAATTGGTCAGAAATTCCGATAACTACGCCACCTTTAGCCGTTCCGTCCAATTTTGTAATTGCCAAAGCTGTGATTTCAGTGGTTTTTGTAAACTCCTGAGCTTGAATAAAGGCATTTTGTCCTGTCGAGCCGTCCAAAACCAATAACACTTCGTGTGGTGCATCGGGTAAAAACTTCTGCATCACTCGCTTAATTTTAGAAAGCTCATTCATCAAGTTTACTTTGTTGTGCAAACGCCCTGCGGTGTCAATAATTACGACATCGGCATTTTGCTCAACGGCTTGTTTTACAGCATCGAATGCTACTGCGGCAGGGTCGGTATTCATTCCGTGGTCAATTACGGTAATGCCTACTCTTTGTCCCCAAAGTTTTAATTGGTCAACGGCAGCCGCACGAAAAGTATCGCCCGCACCTAAAATAACTTTGTTCCCAGCTTTGTGGAATTGCGAAGCTAATTTACCAATCGTTGTGGTTTTTCCAACGCCATTTACGCCAACAACCATAATTACATAGGGTTTTACGTCAGTGATTTTGAAGGCGTTTGCAACGTCCTGCGATTTATTTTCAGCTAATAATTCAGCGATTTCTTCTCTGAGAATATTGTCTAACTCCTTCGTATCCACGAATTTATCACGAGCCACACGAGCTTCAATTCTTTCAATGATTTTGAGGGTTGTATCTACGCCTACGTCCGACGAAATTAAAATTTCTTCCAATTCATCCAATACCTCTTCATCTACTTTAGATTTTCCAACTACCGCCCGACTCAATTTTGAGAAAAGCCCTTCTTTGGTTTTTTCTAATCCTTTGTCGAGGGTTTCTTTCTCTTCTGTATTTAAAACTTCTTTTTTCTTAAAAAAATCAAATAATCCCATGTTTGTTCTTTATTTGTTATCAATGATAATCATCTGCAAATTTACACTTACTAATTTGATACAGACATAGTTGTAGATAAATACTTTTAATTTTAAACAACAAAAGCCTTCACACAAGGCGAAGGCTTTTGTTTTGAGGGTATGGTTGTTGGATTTTAGGTCTTAGTTTTAAAACAAATCACCCAATTCCTAAATAACTATATTTAAACCATCTCTTTCTTCTGTTCTGCACGTTTACGCTCGCCTGAGTCAAGGTAAATTTTACGGATACGGATAGATTTTGGAGTGATTTCTAAATACTCATCTTTTTGGATATATTCCATTGATTCTTCTAAAGAGAAGTTCAATTTTGGAGCAATTCTTACGTTGTTATCCGTACCTGATGCACGCATGTTCGTTAATTGCTTCGCTGTTTGAACGTTTACTTCGATATCGTTTTGGCGATTGTGTTCACCAATTACCATACCTGTATAAACTTCTTCGTTCGGGTCAATAAAGAATACACCTCTATCTTGCAATTTGTCAATTGAATATGGAGTTGCAGCACCTGAGTTCATTGAAATTAATGAACCGTTGATACGTCCAGCAATTACTCCTTTGTATGGTTCGTAAGCTTTGAAACGGTGAGCCATAATAGCTTCTCCGAAAGTCGCAGTCAATACTTTTGAACGCATACCAATCAAACCACGTGAAGGAATGTTGAATTCTAAGTGTTGTAAGTCACCTTTTGGTTCCATAATCAACAATTCTCCTTTGCCTTGTGTTGCAATTTCAATTACTTTACCCGCTGATTCTTCTGGAACGTCAACTACCAAGATTTCAACTGGTTCTAAACGTTCGCCGTTTTCGCCTTCTTTGAAAATTACTTGAGGCTGACCAACTT
>JAAFIU010000448.1 GCA_013298805.1 Cytophagales bacterium
TTGTGCTTGCATTTATACTCCTCACGTGGGTCTGATATTTCCGAAAAATATTCGCTTATCTTTGTCATTTGTTGCAAAAATAAGCATTTCCCCTTTTCTAATAATTCTCATGCGTTTGCCCTAGTTCAGAATTAGGAATAAGCAATTCCCAATAACTAATCACTATACTTAAAACTTTACTACCTTCCGTGTTACTGATTTTTCACCTGCTTGGAGTTTTAAGAAATACGTTCCTGCTTTGAGATTAGTAAGATTTATACTTCCTTGATGCGTTTGCGAGCGATTGTTGGATAAATCATAAAACTGACTGATGCCCGATATATCAATTAATTCTACCGAAGCCGTTGTTGCTTGCGGTGTTTCTATTTTCCAGTGGCAAATTTCTGAACTTGGCATTGGAAAAACTTCTACGCTTAATTCTTTTTCTTCTTCTGTTGAAAGTACAATCACCTCAATTTTTGCTGTTCCCGAAACCGTACCCGTCCCACAAATATTACTAACTTCCGACAAACTGTACGTTGTAGTTGTTAGCGGTTTTACAGTAATCTCAAAAGGCGATTTTGTAGCTGTATATTCCTTCCCATCTGATAATTTAAACGTCCACGGAGCGTAAGAAGTTAGGTTTACGGAAAGTTTAGTTTCTTGGTCTAAATCAATCTTTTTATCACCTATGAGCGTGGCGGTGGGAATGATTTTTTCCAAAGATTTCAATTTCACGCTTGGCGTAGTTCCCAAACACGTTCCACGTAAAAGTGTTGCTTTATAAAGCCCATCGGTTGATGCCGTAAGGGTTGCTTGATTAGCTTGTGAGATTACCGAACCATTTCGTTCCCAAATGTAACTCAAGCCTGCCTCTGTACTCGCTTTCAAATCAACGGTTTTACCTGCACAAAACGTTACAGAATCAGTAGGGGTAATAGTTGTCGGGATTTTATCGACTTTCAAAACAAAATCGGGTGATGTTCCTTCGCATTTACCATTGCTTACTTTTAGTTTGTATGTGCCTGATTGGGTGAGGGGAAAGTAGCCGTAATAAACGCCGTTATCTTGAATTAATTTCACATTTTGGGTAAATAGTTGTCCATTTTTGTACAAATCATAAACATTTTTAGTTGAAAATTCAGACAGATTTGGATAAAGTTCGTAGGTTGTACCATCGCATATAGAAGTTAACCCAAAATCATAAAAACCAGCTTTAATTTTTCCTAATTCAACTTTATAAGGAGAAGAAACAACGGTACATCCACCTTTATAAGTGGTTTCTAATTGATATATTCCTGCCTGTGTGGCTTGTAACGTACTTGAAGAATCTTGTTTTAAAACTACTCCGTCTTTTGTCCATTTATAAGATATTTCACGACCAGAAAGGGGATAATAATTTGGAGTTATATTAGTAGTGTCTTTACAGGATAATTGCGAAATAGTTTGCGAAGAACTATTAATCTTATTAACAAATTTGATAGTTAATGTATCTGAAAGAACTACACATTCTGTATTATTACTTGGATTTACAATTTTTCCAATTGCATAATATTTACCCGATTCATTTGTAGATATATAGTTGTAATAGCCATATTGATCAACAGACCAATCAGTTATTATCTTATTGTCTTTGTAAATTTTTCCAGATTGAAGTTTTCCATAATTAATTTGATCTATCCTAAAATGCAAATTATCAACACTTTTACAAGTTTCTAAATATGTTGTATTACTGCTGTTAATACTATTATATGGCACTCCTTTCATTGCTTTTACATATTTTATTGATATTATGTTCGAAACCGCTTGGCATTGACCATAATTAGCTTTTAAAAAGTACGTATTTTCTCCTTGCAAATTATTTAATATGGAGGTACTATCAGTTAAATCTTTATAATTTTTAAACCACTGTAATCTTGTTCCAATAGGTAAGTTTTGTCTATTGAAATTATAACTTAGAGCATAAGTCTGATTATTACACAATTTAACTATACCCTTTTCGGATTCATCATATTGGGCTATAACATTATTTGTTAAACCAACAAAAATCTTCTCCAACTTCTCAGGCTTCTTCAAAACCACCGTATCTGAAACCGCCGTACAAGTACCCTGCTTTGCTTCTACTTGATATTTCCCTTCTTGTAAAGTTTCGTAAGAGGTATTTATAGCATTGGCAATATAATTACCGTCTTTTTTCCAACGGTAGGTTGTATTTGCAATTCCATCATATAAATAATGTAAGTTGCGTTAAACTGAAAATTGCTTATCCAGTATATACATAATAATGAAACAGAGTATTTTTAATAGAAATCCTTTTGCTGTTACGGCATGAATTTTCTTTGGAAACTTTGCGTTAATCT
>JAAFIU010000375.1 GCA_013298805.1 Cytophagales bacterium
TCAAAGCACTTTTAGTGAGGTTTGAATTCTCAGTCAAAAATTGGGTTGCGTTGCATTTTATCGCATTCTCAGTCATTTTTTTACGTAAAATCAATAAAAAAATAAAAGTTTAAACAGCTTCATTATAAAGTAAAAATCTCCATTCAAAATGGCATAACTCTTTTTTTGTATTTTGAAACTTTACAATTGAATAATTATTGTTCTCATTGTACCATATTGCCAATGTATCATTTATCCTATTATGAGTAAACATGTCTTTAATTACTTTTGTCTCTACATCATTCAATAAACCTTGATTTTTAAAAATATCTACATTAAGTTCCTGCTTAAAGTTATTATTCATGTAACCCCTTATGTAGGAAGGTTTTTTGAAGCCTCCTTCACTAAAACCAGAAATTATTATTTGAGATTCATATATTGAATCAAAGTTTTTGTTAAAGTAATAAAACCTCGTAAAATTATCATAAATCACAAAAGGACTTAGTAGCAATGCAAACGCAAGCACACAAAAAACTATCTTTTCAGTAATAATTAAGATAGTAAATGAAAAATTTGATTTGAAGTCTTTCGCATATTTCCAAATGCTGAGACTATCTTTTATAAATTTCTTTATCATTCTCCCGCAGTCGCTCGGCTCTTGCCGAGTGACACTTATCGTTAAGCCCTCTGGGCGTTGTTTGTCTTGATGACCATGTATTTATTCACAAAGAAAGAACCTTTATCGGACTCCGTGGACACGCACTACTCAAATACCACTCGTGTGGTTCTAAAACATAACCTGCCCGAACTGGATTTTCATGAATGTAAATAATTTTCCTGCCGTTGTTGGTGTTTTCCACCAACAACTCATGCGAAAGCAATCGGACAAACAATAACAATTACTAAGTAATCGTCCACAAAACTATTCGTCCGATTGTTGGTGGAAAACACCAACAATGTCAAGTGGTAAGATTTACTTCACCCCCCCGCAGTCGCTCGGCTCTTGCCGAGTGACACTTATCGTTAAGCCCTCTGGGCGTTGCTTGTCTTGATGACCATGTATTTATTCACAAAGAAAGAACCTTTATCGGACTTCGTGGACACGCACTACTCAAATACCATTCGTGAGGCTCTAAAACATAACCTGCCCGAACTGGATTTTCATGAATGTAAATAATTTTTTCTTGCGTAACTGCTGATGTCCAAAGTGCAATCGGATGATTAGTTTTTTGCCAAAAAGCATATTTTTCGTTTTGCTTTGTCGCAGTTCCATGATATTTGAAAACCATTTCCATCCATTCTTTACGAGATTCTTTTGGATTTTCTAATATCAAATTTAATAACTGTTTGGCTGTAAAGCTTTTGAAATCTCTTAAAACGTCTGACATTTCACCTTCCGTTCTGGCAGCTACAAGATGAATGTGGTTGGTCATTATCACGTAAGCATAAATCTCCAGACCTTTCTTTTCTTGGCAAAATTGAAGGCTTTTTACAATTTCATTAACATAAAGTGGACGAGTAAATACGTCCAACCAACCGACTACTGTTAAGGTCATAAAAAATAAACCGCCCTCATATGTTTTTCTTAATTCTGACATTTTTTGCTATTATCTTAATTGATTTGCTATTCCAACCACGCCCAGAGGGCTTAACAATACTCGTCACTCGGCAAGAGCCGAGCGACTGCGACTAAGAATATTATCTCACCCCCAAAACCACCTCCAAATCCTTCCCTTTCAACGTCAACAATCCTGATTTTGGTAATCTTTTGGTCATTTCCTTCCAATTAGGTTCTTGGGCGTAAATGGCTTTTAGCATGAGTATTGCTTTTGGGAGGTTTCCGTTATTTGCCAACGTAATTGCCGTCCAATATTGCATTTCTAAGTTTTTAGGAAACATTTTCATGGCGGCTTCGTATTCTTGCATCGCCAATTTCATATTGTTTACCTCCGTTGCCAAATCGCCATTATTCATGTGGTCGTAGGCACGATGCGTTTTCAATAATCTTTCCATTTCGACCAAAGGAGCGGCGTTATCGTCCACTCGCAAATCTACCAAATGGTTTTCGTCCCAGGGCTTACCCGTTGCCTCTCCTTTTACCACTATAATGGCCGCTGATTGCTTTCCTCTAATATCACCGCCCACTTTTTGAGCCGCTTTCAAGACTTCCAAAACTCGTTCTGCCAAAGGTAAATTGGCATTAGCTTCGTAAGATTTTGCCATCGCCGCAGGCACTTTGGCATTTAACATCATATTCGACTGAACGGCATAACTTCTCCCTTTCAATTGTCCCGCAAAATCCACACAATTTTTACCCGTAAAATTGGCTACATTTCCTTTGGCATCCACAATTCCCACCTGTCGAACTTCTCTTCCTGCATCGTCCGATAATAAAATATCAAGGACTTCTTGGGCAGTTTTTCCTTGTTTTAATAAAGCCAAACCCCTAATTCCGAAAGATTTATTGGTGAACGACTGCGTAGCTACTGCTCCAACACCAGCCTCCGCCCACGAAACCGAAGTGCCAACGCTAAACCAGTGACTTTGAACACCAACGGCAATTTCGCCCGTTTTTTCGTCACGAGCAACAATTGAAAAAGTGTGAGCCAAACCTTTGTCTTTTTTGAAAAATTGAGCAGGAGATTGATAAAAAATGAATAATAAGAAGGGAAGGAAATATTTTTTCATGAAAATTGTAAATTGGTTGTTGATGAAATTCTGTTTTTCTCTCTAAATATCGTGAAAAAACGCCAATTTTGTGTCATGAATAATCAAAATCAGACAGTAAAAATTTGGGCGGGGCTTATTACACTCTACATCGTTTGGGGTTCAACTTATCTTGGAATACGTTTTTTGGTGGAAAGCGTGCCGTCAATGATGGCTTCAGGTTTTCGGAATTTTATTGCAGGTTCATTGCTTTTGTTGTTTTCTGTTCTCTCTAAAAAATACCAAAAGCCGAGTCGTAAGTTATTGATTACAGCAGCTTTATCAGGCTTTTTTATGCTTACCATTGGCAATGGATTAACGACCACTGCCGCCAAATGGATTCCGTCGAGTTATTCGGCTTTATTTTCGGCTTTAGGCCCAGTTATGTTGGTGTTATTGCTTTGGGGTTTTGATAATGAAAAACCAAAACCGAAAGTTATTTTAGGGGCAACATTAGGTATTATTGGCGTTTGTATCTTAATGACGCTCAAAACTTTAGCTATATCAGGAACTTCATCTTACAATTATTATTTAGGAATTATTTTTTTATTTTTTGCCATTTTAGGTTGGAATATTGGCGTGGTAATGGTCAAAAAAGCTAAAATAAATCATTATCATGTTTCGCAAATTGCAGGAACTCAAATGCTCATTGGTGGTAGTTTATCTCTAATAATCAGCTATTTCGGAGGAGATTTTGAAAATTTTCACCTTGACAATGTTACGACAAAATCACTTTGGGCTTTTGTGTATTTATTATCAATTGGTTCAATTACGGGATTTTTAATTTTCAGTTGGTTGTCAAAAGTAGCCTCTCCAACCTTAGTTGCCACTTATACATACGTGAATCCGTTAGTTGCTATGTTTTTAGGTTGGTTATTGGCTGGTGAAAAATTGCATCCTTTAATGATT